>NZ_FOIB01000015.1 GCF_900111765.1 Myxococcus fulvus | reverse complement strand
CGATGGCCGCTGCATGGGAAGTCTCGCTCCTCCCCCTCCTGTTTCTTCAACAAGAGGGCGAGTGCGGTCTCTTCCGAACTACAGCTGTAGGACTAACCAGCGAGGATGGCGGACTCTGACTCCGCAGGTGCAGGTGCAAAGCCTGCCTCCGGTTCTCTCCATGCTGTTCCCCTGGTGGGGATGGCTCCCTGCCGAAGTTCGCAGTACCAATCGGACCCCGATAGAAGGACAACCGCAGGCTCCAGTCTCAAACCCCTGAATATCACTAGTCTTTTTGCCACCCAGAGAGTTCGAGTTCTCTAGAGAAAACAGAGAACGAGTTCGCACAGAGTTTCATTCGGGAAGCTGATTGACAGGGCCTGCAAACTGGCAGTGCCGTTTCGGTTAACACGAGCCTCGCGATGAATATCGCGGGGCTTTCGTGCTTAAGCCCCCCCCGACTCCCGCAGTGCCACCGATCCTCGCGCAGCCCCGGGAACAACCACTCCCAGGGGGACCTCTGCGACTCTGGTCTCCCATGCCCAAGGCCCACGATTCGCAGTCCGTGAAGGGTGAGGTGGGCGGCGACGACCATCAAGGGCATCCGCAAGGCGAGCGGCGCCAGTGTGGCCATCGTCTACCACCACTTCGTGCGGGCCAGGACACGCGCATGACGTGGCTCGTGCCTGGAGCGCGGACGTCACTCGACTGATGTCGGGGTCTGGAACGAAATGCGCTACACACAGCGCGACGGCCCGCATGTCTTTTTCCAGCACTACTGGCCAGACACGAGCAGCACCGCAGAAGCCGCTCAATGCGAACAACGCCGGTTTCAATTCCATGTGCATCCAGCGATGATGTCGAAGATTGGCACACCGCCAATCCTTGATGTAAAGGACAAACATGTCACACTTTCATAAGCATCTGCCGACAGTCGCCCTGGCTTTACTTGGGTTGAGCGCCTGTGGCGACGTGGCTCCTCCGGACGCGGAAAAGAGCAGCACCCTCCAGGCTGAGATGGTGGCAGCGGCAGTGCCTCTCCCGCTCCCTGTCGGCTGCCTCCTGACCTCACTGGATACAGACGGTGACGGCATCTGTGACATCGTGGAGGCTGCGTTGAGAACCGATCCCAACAAGGCTGACACGGATGGGGATGGCCTCAGCGATTACGTAGAGACGTTCGGCTTCGGCGGCTTGGATTTGAGTGCCCTCGGCGCCAACGCGCGCAAGAAGGACATCTTCGTGGAGGTGGACTATTACCCCAACCTCAGACCCAGCCAGGCCACGCTGGACAAGGTCATCACGGCTTTCGCCAGCGCGCCGGTGAGCAATCCGGATGGGTCCACAGGCATCACGCTGCACCTGTTGCTGGATCAGCAGATTGCCGCCGCGGACGCGGACATGAACCTGAGCCCCGTGTGGACGGAATTCGACGTCATCAAGAGGAAGTACTTCGCCGCCGCCCGCGCGCCTTACTTTCACTACGCGGTGTTCGCGCACCAGTACGACGGGAACTTCTCCAGCGGTATCTCGCGCGGCCTCCCCGCCCAGGACTTCCTGTTGACGTTGGGCTCTTTCAATGGCACCGAGCAACAGCAGGCCGGCACCTTCATGCACGAACTGGGGCACAACCTGGGCCTGCGCCACGGTGGCAATGACGAGGCCAACTACAAGCCCAACTACCTGAGCATCATGAACTACGAATACCAGTTCTATGGATTCGAACTGGGCGGCACGTTCGGCGCGCTCGACTACTCGCGTGTGCAGGTGGCTTCCGTCAGCGAGGCGGCCGTCTATGAGCTCACCGCATTCGCGGCCGTCGCCCCGAGCACCGAGTCGGAGCTGGCTAGATACTTCGGACTGCGCTTCAACGGCGTCCAGGTGGCGATGTTCTCTGCAACCGACTTCGTCGACTTCAACAACAGCCGCCAATACGACTTCAACACCTATGCGTTGGACTTCAACCGCAACGGCGTCGCGACGGATGTGTTCCCCATGTCGCAGAACGACTGGGCGGCTCTGATCTATGACGGCGGCGAGATTGGCCTCGGCACGCCGGGCATGCCCCGGCATCTGGACCGCGAGGAGCGCTTCATCGTTCCCCCTGAGAAGATGGAGCCCTGCCTCCCTGGGGATCCGGACCGCGCCCGCTAAGTCCGCCTCCCGTCCCTGAAGAGTCGAATCCCACCGCCAGGGCCGGCTGAACGGGCCCCGGCGGGCGTGGCTGCTCCCTCAAGCAGGTATGGAGACAGGCCTGAGCGTTGAGCGTCAAGGTCGTTGTCGCGTGAAAGGATTCAGCCTGCGTCCAGCGCAGCACGCTCCCCGATGGCTTCTTGGCGGAGCAGCCGACCGCACGTGTCGACGAAGTCCGCGGGGCACTGGAGCGTGCCAGGCGAAGCATCAACGCTCCTGGCCCGTGGCGATTTTCGCGCCCTTCGCCACGTCGTGGCTTGGCGGGTTCCCAAACTTGCGTGCGTACTCCCGACTGAACTGTGAGGGGCTCTCATAGCCCACGTCAAAGGCGGCAGTGGTGACTGTCGCGGCGCCAGTGACGAGACGCCTTCGCGCTTCGAGCAGGCGCAGGCTTTTTTGGTACTGAAGAGGCGACGACGACGTGACGTTCTTGAAGTGCGCGTGGAAGGAAGAAACGCTCATTCCAACCGCGCGCGCCAACTCCTCGACGACCACCGGGGAGCGGAAGTCGCGTCGCAAGAGCGCGATGGCGCGCGAAATCGCGCTCGCGTGGCTGTCGTACCGAAGCAGGCTTCGAAGCATGGGCCCGAGCGGCGAAGTCAGCAGGCGATAATGGAGTTCCTTGAGGCGCATCGAGGCGAGCACTCGTGCGTCCATCTCCGATTCGGAGAGCGCGAGGTAGCGACCAACGGCGTCGAGGAGGTGCGCCTCCGCGCGATGAACCTCGAGCGCATGGCCCTCATCCCGCACCGCGAGATCTCCGACGTCTTCGTGGAGGCCGCGCAGCACGTCGACGTCGATGTTGAGAAGCACCACCAGATAGGGCGCCTCTCGGATGCGAGAGAGGATGGGCAGGTCGTGACTGACCAACGCGCACGCGCCGGCGCCGAGCCGATACGTGCGCTCGCCGAACGTCATCTCCTTCTTGCCCTGGAGAATCAGGCAGAGCATTGGCTCGTAGAGGGTCGCCTCGAATTCGGTGGGAGCCTGCTGGCGCAGGACATGGAGCCCTCGCCTTGGAGTCACCATCCGTGGTGTGCCTTGTGGCGAAGGTGGAACGAGCCGCAGCGCCAGGTGGGTCAAGCGTTCGAGCTCTCCTCGGAGCGCCATGTCGGTTGCTCGGGTCTCGGGCACATGCCCCATCCTGCGGAGATGCGGAGAAACAGGCAACTCTCTCGGAGACTTGGGCAGGCACGCCGAGGTGGCGAACCGTAGTTTGAGTCCGCCACGCAGCCAGGAGAACCCGATGACGAATGAGTCCCGCAGGACCACGCGGCCCCTCGATGCCTCGCGCCCCATCGTGCCGACGTTCACGCGCACCCTCAGCGACGTGAAGGATGGGCAATCCGGGCACACGCGCGCCCGCGCGACGCACGTGGGCATCGCGGAGACGCGAGGAGGTCACTCATGAGCGGATTCAACGAACTCGTATCGGGCATCGAAGGCGCTCCCGTGACGCTCTACGCGTCGCCGCTCGCCTGCTCGGCGGCTGTCCACATCATCATGCTCGAACTCGGCACGCCTCACGCGGTCGAGTTCGTCGACATCTACACCCAGCCCCACGTCCTGCTCTCCAGCGGTGCCGTGTACAAGGACCTGAACCCCAAGGACGCGGTTCCGGCGCTCAGACTCGGCTCGGGTGAACTCCACACCGAGGTCGGCGTCATCCTGCAACTGCTTGGCGATCTCAGTCCTGAATCATGTCTCGTGCCGAGACCTGGCACGCTCGCGCGGTACCGCGTGATGGAGTGGCTCAGCTACGTCGGCTCGGAGCTTCACAAGACCATCGGGCCGCTGTTCAACCCCGCCATGCCGGAGGCAGCAAAGGTGCTGCACCGGCAGAAGCTTCGTCGCACGATGAGCTACATGGAGCAGTGTCTGGCCGCGACACCGTACCTGACGGGCGACGCCTTCACGGCCGCGGACGCCTACCTGTTCGTGATGCTCGGGTGGCCTCTCTACTTCAAGGTCGACCTCCGCCCATACCCGAACCTCACTCGATACCACCAGCACATCTCGGAGCGACCCTCGTTCCTGCGCATGAAGAAACTCATCGCGCCTGCCCTCGACCGCATGAAGCTCCCTGCCTTCCCGGTCTTCGGTGATGAGACGTGATGACGGCGCACGTGCCGCCGGACCTGGGCGCACGGGGTCCCCCTGCTTCCCGGGTGGAATTGCTCGGGCGGAGGCAGCGCGAAGACGTGTCGCGAGCACAGGACGTGTGTCGTCCGGTGTCATGGTTGTTTCTCGCCTTGCAAATCCTCGTCTTCGAGCTTCAGCGTCATCTCTTCGAGCCTCACGAAGCGCCCATCGGGTGCGCGCTCCGCGAACAAGGAGACCTCTTGGATTGCCCGCGTTCCGTCGCGTTGAACCACGTCGATCACGTGCCGTTCGGCGTAACGCTGTCCGTCGACAAGCTCGTCGAGCACCGTGACCGTGACCCGCTCGATGACTCCTCGGAGTTCAGCGATCCGCGCGACGAAGGCGGCGCGATCTTCCCACGTCCCGTTGGTGCGTTGTCGGAACGCCCGCACGAAGTGCCGGTCGACCGCCTCCTCCACCGAAAGTCGCCGAGGGTCCAAGAGGTCGTCGATGGCTTCCTTGAGCGTCACCATCGGAGCCTCACTCGACCGTCAGGACAAGCTTGCCTTGGATGTGTCCGCGTGCCGCGCGCTCGTGTGCCTTGCGTGCGTCCGCGAGCGGGAACGTGCTGTCGATGGCCACGCGCAGCGTGCCCATCTCGAACAATCGACCGACCTCTTCCAGCTGCGGTCCGTTCGAGCGGACTTGCGTCGCGGAGACCGTGAATCCACGCGTCGCGGCCTCTTCGGCACCGGAAAAGCCCAGCGGGAAGATTGGAAACAAGGCACCGCCGCGCTTGAGCGTCTGCAGGAAGCGACCGGTTGAGGGCCCGCCAACCGCGTCGACAACGAGGTCGACGTCGCGCACGCGCTCCTCGGGGCGACTCTTCGTGAAGTCGATGAACTCATCGGCGCCGAGGTCCCGCAGGAACGATTCGTGCGCGCCGACCGAGACCGCGATGACACGCGCGCCCTTCCACTTCGCGAGCTGCACCGCGAAATGCCCCACGCCGCCCGCCGCGCCGTTGACGAGCACGGTGGTGCCATCCCCGAGAGGCACGGGAGTGTGCCGCGTCGGCTGAAGCGGGTTCGGGTGGTCGTGCCCGAGGTCGATCATGAACTGCCACGCGGTGAGGACCGACATCGGCGCGGCCGCGGCATGCACAGGGTCGATGCCTTTCGGCTTGAGAGCCAGCTCCGACGCGGGCACGGCGACGTACTCCGCATAGGCCGAGCTCTCGCCGAAGCTCGGGAAGCGGACCAGGCTGAACACCTCGTCACCCACGGCGAACTTCGACACATCCGAGGCGACGGCTTCCACGACTCCCGACACGTCCGTCCCTGGAATCGCGGGCAGGGAGATGGGCGGCCGCCACTCCGGAGGGAGCGTCCGGTAGCCCTCGCGCAGGTACCAATCGGGAGGGTTGAGGCCGACCGCATGCACACGGACGAGCACCTCGCCCTGCTTCAGCCCGGGGACAGGCGCCTCTTCGTATCGCAGTACCTCAGGACCACCGAACGCGTGGAACCGGACTGCTCTCATCGTCTTGTTCGTCATCGCTTTCTTCTTCCGCCGCAGCTGGGTAGATTATCCGGAGCAGTGCTCCATATATGTGGAGCACCGCTCCGATTTTCAACCCATGCGCACTGATGCCCAGAAGAACTACGAGCACCTCCTCGCCGTCGCGCGCGAGGTCGTCACCGAGCAAGGTGCCCATGCGTCGTTGCGGGATGTCGCTCGCAAGGCCGGGGTCGGGCTCGGAACGCTCTATCGACACTTCCCTACCCGGGAGGCGTTGTTGGAGACCTTGCTTCGGTCGAGCTTCGACGCGTTGACCGAACGTGCCGCGGAGCTCGAGGCTTCGAGCTCGCCCGAAGAGGCGCTGGTCTCGTGGACACAGCGCTGCATCGCTTGCGCGCATGAGTATCGGGGGGCGATTTCGCTGATGGTCGCGGCCATTGATGACCCACAGTCGGCGTTGCATGACTCGTGCGTCGCGATGAAGTCGTCGGGGGCACGGCTGCTTGTTCGTGCTCAGGCGGAGGGGGTCGCGCGAGCCGACCTCGCCAGCGCGGACCTGTTCGCGCTGATCAGCGCCCTCGCCTGGCTCAACGACCAGCCGTCGTTCGCGCCACGCGCCGAGCACCTCTTCGACGTGGTCTCCAGCGCGATCTTGCCCCAGCGAACAGGCAACGACAGCCGGAAGCGCCGGACGCCCGCACCCCGCTAATCCTACAGCTGCAGTTTGAACCGTGGCGCGACTCCAGTTCCCGGCCGGATTTCAAGGGGCGAGCCCGGCGTGTCCGGGTCTGGGAAGCCGCTTCCCAGGGGTGAACACGGAGACCAGACGCTCCCGTGTGTTCCCAATGGGTTGGCGCGGTGGACAGGGGTGGCTCGGTCATTGCTATTTCCGGGCGGCCCCCAACCCCGGAGCGCCCATGAGGGATTTCGTCCAGGAGCTTCGCCACGCACTGCGGATGCTCGTGAAGCACCCCGGCTTCACCGCCGTGGCCCTGCTCACGCTCGCGCTGGGAATCGCCGCCAACACCGCCATCTTCAGCGTGGTGAACGCGGTGCTCTTCGCGCCGCTGCCGTACCGGGAGCCCGACCGGCTGATGATGGTGTGGGGCCTGAGCCCCAACCAGTCCCGGCAGACGGTGGCGCCCGCGAACTTCCTCGACTGGCGCGCGCAGAGCGACTCGTTCGAGGGGCTGGCCGCTTTCAGCAACGTGTCCTTCAGCCTCGGGGGTGACGGTACGCCGGAGCTCGTCCGGGGCGGCAGTGTGTCCGCCAACTTCTTCCAGGTGCTGGGCACGCCCGCGGCGCTCGGCACCACCTTCCAGGCGTCCTCCGGAGGCGAGGGCTCCTGGCAACGGGTGGTGCTCAGTCACGGCCTGTGGCGCCGACGCTTCGGGGGAGACCCGCGCATCCTCGGCCGTACGGTGCGCCTCAACGACGTGAGCTACGAAGTCGTCGGCGTGATGCCGGAGCGCTTCGAGTGGCCGACCATCGTTCCCACGCATGCGTCGGCCTCCGAACCTCCGCAGCTCTGGGTGCCGGCGGTCCACCGGGACGTTCCCCAGCTCGGGCCGGACACGGCGCAAGACACGAGCACGCGGCGCGACGGCAACTACCTGCGGGTGGTGGGGCGGCTGAAGCCGGGCGTGACACGGGAGGGCGCGCAGCAGGCCGTGGCGACCATCGCCGAGCGGCTCGCGCGCGAGTACCCGGAGACGAACGCGAAGTCGGGCATCGGCCTGGTGCCGCTGCGCGAGCAACTGGTGGGCAACGTGCAGGCGGTGCTGTGGCTGCTGCTGGCGGCGGTGGGCCTGGTGCTGGTGATTGCGTGCGCCAACGTCGCCAACCTCTTCCTGTCGCGAGCGTCCGCGCGGCGGCAGGAGCTGACGGTGCGCCTGGCGCTGGGGGCCCGCCGGTGGCAATTGGTGCGACAGCTGCTCACGGAGAGTGTGGTGCTGGCGCTGGCGGCGGGGGCGCTCGGGTTGCTCCTGGCGCTGTGGGGCATGGACGCACTGCTGGCCCTCGTGCCCCCGGAACTCCCCCGGCTCGGAGCGGTGGGCCTGGATGGCCGGGTGCTGGCCTTCACGCTGCTCACGTCGCTGGGCACGGGCGTCTTCTTCGGGCTCGTCCCCGCGCTGAAGGCATCCGCGCCGGACCTGAGCGGCGTGCTCCGCCAGGGCGGGGGCGGCAGGCTCTCCAGCGGCGGAAACCGCTCTCGCGGTGCGCTGGTGGTGGGCGAGGTGGCCCTGGCCGTGGTGCTACTCATCAGCGCCGGACTGCTGCTGCGCAGCCTCTGGCGCATGCAGTCGGTGGAGCTGGGCTTCCGCTCCGAGGGCGTGCTCACCTGGAGCGTGTCACTGCCGGCCACGCGATACCCGGACGATGCCCGGCAGGCGGCACTCTTCCAGCAAGTGCTGGAGCGGGTGCAGGCGCTGCCCGGTGTGAAGAGCGCTGGCGCGATTTCCGACCTGCCTCTGGGAGGCAACGACGTCTCGACGGTCCTGACGCGCGAGGGGCAGTCGCGGCCCGAGCCCGGCGAGGCGCGTTCGGTGGGCTACCAGTGCATCACCCCCGGCTACTTCCGCACCCTGGGCATTCCACTGCTCGGCGGCCGGGACCTCACGGCGATGGACGGGGAGGGCACGCAACGGGTCGTCCTGGTGAACCAGACGCTCGCGCGCGAAGCCTGGCCCGGAGAGACGCCGGTGGGGCAGCGCATCCGCCTGGGCTCGGACCCGGACTCGCCGTGGCTCACCGTCATCGGCGTGGTAGGGGACGTGCGGCAGGGGGGCGCCCTCAAGGAGACGCGGCCGGAGGCCTACGTGCCGGCGCTCCAGGGGACGTTCCACTTCATCCAGTTCGCCGCCCACACGGAGGGAGACCCGACGCGGCTGGTGGCCGGGGTGCGCGAGGCGGTGGCCGCGCTGGACTCCCAGTTGCCCATCTCCAAGGTGCGGACGATGGAGGAGACCGTCACCTCCGCCATGGCGCGCCCCCGCTTCCTGTCCACGCTGGTGGCGCTGTTCGCGGCGCTGGCCCTGCTGCTGGCCGGCGTGGGGCTGTCCGGCGTCATCGCCTACATGGCACGGCAGCGGACGCAGGAGATTGGCATCCGCATGGCCCTGGGTGCGCGGCCCGTGGACGTGCTGCGGCTGGTGCTGGGGAGCGGCATGCGGCTGGCCCTGGCGGGCGTGGGCCTGGGACTGGTTGGTGCGTGGGCGGCCACCCGGGGCATGGCGAGCCAGCTGTACGGCGTGAGCGCCACGGACCCGCTCACCTTCGGCAGCCTGTCGCTGGCGGTGGTGGTGCTGACGCTGGTGGCCACCTGGCTGCCGGCGCGCCGGGCCACCCGGGTGGACCCGCTGATTGCCATGCGCAGTGAGTGAGGAGCGCCCAGGCGGGGCTTCATCCAGGAACTTCGCCACGCCCTGCGCATGCCGTGGAAGCACCCGGCTTCACCGCCGTGGCCGTCGTCACACTCGCGCTGGGCATCGCCGCCAACACCGCCATCTTCAGCGTCATCAACGCGGTGCGGCTGGCTGTACCGCACCGGGTTGTTGAGACACCAGGTGGGTCGTAATCAGGCCGATTGATTCAGCCTCAGCTCCCGCCGGGCCTGACAGCGGAGGTCGGTTGAGCCGATCCGGTGGGCATGAGCTGCTCGGGGGATGACGCGAGCGATTTCCGAGGACTGACGTCGACGAATTCTCGAGGTGCGCGAGGAGAGCGGCAAGACGTACGAAGAATTGGCAGCGCCGGATGAGGGTGCGACTTCGATGACTCGCGAAAGAAGAAGGGACTGGTCGCAAGCGAGCGGCAGCGGTCCGGCGTCCAGCACCAGCGCGCCGAGTTCCTAGCGGCCACCGAAGCCGTTGAGGGAGGGCGGCTCATCTTCATCGACGAGTCGGGCAGCCATATCGGCATGGCACGCGAGCATGCCTGGGCCCCTGTCGGAGAGCCGTGGTGGGCCACGTCCCCAGAAACCGGGGCACGGTGCTCACCCGGATTGGCGCGCTCACACTGGACGGGGTCGAGGCCCTGATGACGGTGGAGGGCGGCACGTCGAGCGCCGTCTTCCTCTGCTTCGTCAATGACTACCTGGTCCCGAATCTGCGGCAGGACGACCTGGTGGTGATGGACAACCTGGGGGCGCACCACGCGACGGGCGTCAAGAAGGCGATTCGCGCGGCCGGCGCAGACGTCTTGTACCTGCCGCCCTATCGCCCCGACCTCAATCCCATCGAGCTGTACTGGAGCAAGGGCTCCGGAAACTGGCAGCCCGCACCGTCAGCACACTCAAGGTGGCCGTCCATGAGGCCGCCGAAGCCGTCACCCAGCGCGATGCGGAGGGCTGGTTCATCCATTGCGGCTACTCGGTTCCGTGTGACTGAGCACCGCTGTCAGTCGTCCGAGGACCTTCTTCCGCACGCGTTGAATCTGCCAGGCCCTCGAGGCTCCTCGCGCTGATAGCAATAGACCGCCTCGCTCGAGGCCTCGTTGCATTCCGAGGTATACGCAGTCGCTCCAGAGGGCAGCGTGACCTGTGAGCCGCAGCTCTCGACCGACTCCTTGAGTCGGAGCTTCCGCGGGAACTCCTTTCCCTCCGCGCTGACGCTCACGCTGGTGTTGCTGCTGCCATGAGGGCCGGCGCCGCTGTCCCACTCGATGCGGAAGATCTCCTGCAGTGCGCCGTCCTGCGCTTCCCAGTAGGTGAGCTCGGAGCGGCAGAACCGAGGGCAATCGTTCAGCTCGGCCCTGATGACCTTTCGGACGGGGTCGGTGAGGTTCTCGAACGCGAAGACAATCCGGGTGGCATCCGGATCGCTTCCCGCCGACTCGGGCTTCCCCGGCAGGAACGGCATGTTCATGGAGCAATAGACATTCTTTTCCGTGAGAGGATGGAGCACCACCCCGGCGAAGAACGCCTCGTTGTTGCAAATCTTTCCCCGGGCCTGGAGAACGATGTCCTCCATTTCCGCGGACACGATGCGGGCACGGAAGATGTCGAGCACCACGGACGCCGGGGCGTCCTCTTCACACGAGGCGTATCGATTCCACTGGAGCTCGAGGTGAAGGGGTTCGAGAAGCTTCTTCACCTCGGCGGACCGCGTGGCGGCGCCGAGCTGCTTCTTCAGCGCCTTGGGCACCACCGTGACGCGCCGCTCCCGCGGACACACCCACGGCTCCGGGGGTGGTGTCTGGGCACGCCCCGTCATCGGGCTCGACGCGATCAGGAGCGGCAGCAATCGCAGCACGCGAGCCACGGGTGATGGACTCCAGACTCGCCGCTTCGTTCCCGACATGACCCATCCCCAGTGAGGTGGATGCCCAAGGGCTGTTGCGCTCACCACGTTCCTCTCCATGGAACCTGCTTGAAGTCCTCGGTGACGGCCTCGGCGTTGAATCGATTCATGTCCATTCCCGCCCGGGCGCAATCCCAGCCTCATTCGTGCTATCCTGGAGATGCCGTACCAAGGCAATCCAAATCCAGGAGGTCCAGATGCGAGCAGGCATCATCGGAGCAGTGTTTGCGGCGGCGCTGTCGATGGGCTGTGGTGGAGCCGAGGGCCTCGCCGAGGAGCCCGATGAACTCGGGCAGGTCGAGAGTGCCGCCTTGAGCCGGGTGTGCGGCTTCCAGAACTATGACGTGACGTTCTACGCGGACGCCGCGCGCACCACCGTGGTGGGCACGGGCTATTGCATGTGCGGCAGCTCGCTCGAGGTCGAGGGGAGCATGTCGGACTATTACGTGAAGCGCAGCCGCCCCAACTGCGTCATCTTGCCCTGAGACAGGGCGCTCGCTTCCGCGCCAGAATGCGGGCAGACGGCGGCCCCTGCGTGGGGAAGCCGTCTGCGCCGGACGCGTCAGCTCAGCACTCCTGGATGTACTGCGAATAGACCGACCGGCCACCCCAGACATAGAGCCCGCCGCAGTAGCAACCATACTCACCGATGAGCTGGGTGTACGTGGCGTCGCTGTAGTACCTGTGGAGGTTCGCGTTCGGCTCGTTGGAACAGTCCGGCAGCGGCGCTTCCTGCGAGGCCAGGTCCGGCTCGCCCTCCTGCGTCATGGGACCACCACAGCCCAGCAACGTCGTCAGCAGCGCACCAAGAATGAATGACCGCATGTGACCTCCTCGAAGGGGGGAACACCATACCATGCGCGGCCCGTGACTGCGTTTGACGCAAGTCGTTGGTTACACCTCCAACCGCTTGCGCAGCCCAGCCAGTCGGCTGCGACCCACCGGCAGTCGGGTGCCGTCCCGCAGCTCCACCGCGGTGCGTGAGCCCTCGGAGGCGACCAGCTCGCGCACGTCCGTCACCCGGACGAGATAGGAGCGGTGGATGCGGAAGAAGTCGGTGGGGAGCAGCTGCTCGAGTCGCTCCAGGCTCTTCTCGCTCAGCTCGGTACCACCGCCGCGGAGGACCAGCTCGGCGTAGTCGCCAGCGCCCTGGATGTACGCGACGGAGTCCAGGGGTACGAGGACCACGCCTCCGCCCTTCCTCACCGCGAGGGTGCGTAAGGGCGTGGCCGCGCGGCTTCCGACACGGTTGAGAGCGAGGGCGAGCCTCTCCGGCGTGTAGGGCTTGGGCACGAAGTCCAACACGCCCAGCTCGAAGGCTCGCAGCGCCTGGTCGGTGTTCGCGGAGACCACCACCGTCTGGAATGCGCCGGAGACTGCTTCCGTGAGCAGCGTGAAGCCGTCCTCGCCCGAGAGGTTCAAATCCAGCAGCAGCACGTCCACGGTGCGCTCCGCCAACAGCTCGCGCGCCTCGGCCAGACTCGCGCAGACGCGAGGGGGCGGCGTGCCGGGACCCAGGTGCTGCTCGCACAGCCGGGCGAGACGCCGTGCCGCCAGCGGTTCGTCCTCCACGATGAGCAGCCTCACGCCGGCACCTCCACCCGCGTCATCCATCCCGCGGCGGTGGGCCCATCCTCGAGCCGCCATGCACCTGGGAAGGCCTCTTCCAACCGTGCACGAAGATAGCGCGCGCCCGTGCCGTCACCGCCACCCCGGCCCGGTCCCGTACCCACTGGCGCGAGGAAGACATAGCTCCGACGTGGCCCCGTGTACTCCGTGACGACGCTGCTTTCGAGCCGGAAGGTGTGGGGCGAGACGTAGCGGTTGTGACTGAAGGCGTTCTCCAACAGCGTGTGCAGCAGGGCAGGGGGGACGGGGGCGCCCAGGTCCACGCCCTCGGTCTCCAGGTGGAAGGATGTGCCCTGTCGACAGCCCATGACCTCCAGGTGGGCGCGGCACAGCTCCAGCTCGCGAGCGAGCGGAATGGTGCGCTCACCGGAGACGGCGAGCAGGTGTCGGTACGCGGCGCCCAGGGCCTCGATGAAGCGCACGGCCTGCGCGGGCTCCGTCTCCACCCACTCACTCAGCGCGCCCAGCGTGTTCATCAGGAAGTGCGGCTGCAGGCTGCGCTTGAGCAACTCCAACTGCAGCCGCTCCGCGGCGCGCGTCGCGCTCTCGAGCCGCTCTTGCTGCCGGCGCTGCTGCCGGGCATGGACCACCGTGAGGCAGAGCAGCAGTCCCCCGAAGGCGAGGAAGAAGCCTCGCTCGGAGAAGCCCCACGGCTCCAACAGGAAGAGCGTCCCGGCGAAGCCGAGCCCCGCCAGCGTGCCCAATGGAGCCCCGACCTCTCCTCGACGCCACGCCCGTACGCAGAGCACCGTGGAGACGACGAGCGAGGCCCCGAGCGCGATGGTGTTCTTGCCATCGAACCCTGGAACGAAGGCGAGCGAAAGCAGCCCCAGCCCGAGTCCCAGCCACCGCATCCAGCGGCGTGGCTCGCTGAAGGCCGCGTGCACGGTCGCCGGCAGCAGCGTCGCCACCGCCAGCATGGCCGCCGCCAGCAGCCGCAGCCGCAGGGCGTGCTGGGGATAGGAATAGCTGGCGAGCCCGCGCCAGGCCTCCAGCAGGATGAGCGCCGAGGCGGCGAGGCACAGCAGACCGAGCAGGAGCGTGGCGAGCCCTCCCTTCGAGAGCCGCACGCGCACGAGGTGGTAGAGCCCCATCAGCACCAGCGCGCCCAACATGCAGAGGGATGGCACCAGGCCCTGCATCCGCGCCTGGGCGAGGGACGCCGCCTCGCCGGCGTGCACGTGGTGGACGGTGCCCACGGGCTGGAAGCCGAGCCGGTGCGCCGAGATGTGCATCGTCAGCAGATGAGGGCCCGGTGTGCTGAGCTCGGGCGGAAGCGGGAGCAGGACATCGATGCGTCCTGGGACCTCTTCCGTGGCGGTCCGCCCCACCTGTCCATTGCTTCCCAGGGGCCTGCCATCCCACCAGGCCTCCCATGAGCCGAGCACCGACAGGGCGAGGGCCGGCGTCGGGGCTCCGGCTTCACGCGGGGGCACGTCCACCTGGGTGCGCAGCCAATACGGGCCCGCCCCCTCGTTGACCTCATCGACCGGCACCGTGCGCCAGCCCCGTTCGTCCGCGGAGAGCGCGACCTCTGGGTTGAGCGCCTCCGTGTTCACCTGGACCTGGCCCTGCCTCACGGAGGGCATCGCGGCCGAGACCGTGAGCGAGAGCGCGATGAAGACGGAGGACATCATGGCGCCCAGCATACGCAGCCCCAGGACGAACCACGTGCACTCCGGCGACTCCGCGAGGCGTTGGGCGACGGGCACCCCACGCGCCGTGCTGGCCACCGCATCCTCCTCGTCGAAGTCCTTCGCGGAGGAACCCGATGCGCGCCGTGCTGCTGCTGACCCTCATCCTTCCCGTGTGTGTTGCCCATGCTCAGGGTTTGGAACTGCAACCCCATCCCTTCCATGCTCGCGACGGTCGGAGCGTCCAGGCCGAGTTGGGCACTCTCTCCGTGCCCCTGCGTCACGCTCGCCCCGAGGGCCCGGGCATGTCCCTGCGCTTCGTGCGCTTCAAGAGCACGAACCCGTCACCGGGTGCGCCCATCGTGTACCTGGCGGGCGGGCCGGGTGGCTCCGGCATCGATGCCGCGCGCCATGGCCGCTTCGACCTGTTCCTCGCGCTTCGTGAGGTGGCCGATGTCATCGCCCTGGACCAGCGGGGGACCGGTGAGTCGAATCCTCATGCCGAGCTGTCACATCCCTGGGCCATTCCGCTCGACCAGCGCGTGGACGAGGCGCTGCTCGACACCACGATGAAGAAGGCCGCGGCCGAGGCGAGTCGGGCCTGGACGGCGGCGGGCGTGGACCTGGGCGCGTACACCACGGTGGAGAACGCCGACGACCTGGAGGCGCTGCGCAAGGCGCTGGGCGCCCCGAAGCTCAACCTCTGGGGCATCAGCTACGGCACCCACCTGGGCCTCGCCTACCTGCGGCGCTACCCGCAGCAGGTGGAGCACATCATCCTCGCCGGCGTCGAGGGACCGGACGACACCTGGAAGCGGCCCGCCCACGCGGAGGCGCTGCTCGACCGTTGGGAGGCCGTGCTGCGCGCCGAGGGTGAGCAGGGGCCGGGCCTGAGGGCGCGGCTGGCGAAGCTGTTGAAGTCGCTGCGTCGTGAGCCTCGCGGCGTGGAGGTCACGGACCCGGAGACGGGGGCGCGCCGCACCTGGAAGGTCAGCCCCTTCGACCTTCAGCGCACCCTCTTCGAGTCCATGAGGGACCCCACCACCTTCCGTCGCTTCCTCGCCCTGCTCCCGGCGCTGGAGGCTGGAGACTTCGCGCCGATGGCGCCCTTCGCGGGCCTGCTGCGCGAAGGGGCGCTGCGACCGATGTCGCTCGCCATGGATGCGGCCTCCGGTGTGAGCCCGGCGCGACAGGCCCTCATCCGGAAGGAGGCGTCGAAGTCATTGCTCGGGGGCAGCGCCAATCCTGGCGCCCTGGTGGCGGGAGATGTGCCCGGCGTGAGCGACCTCGGCGCTTCCTTCCGCGGCCCGCTGAAGGCCTCGGTGCCCGTGCTCCTCATCAGCGGCACCCTGGACGGGCGCACGAGCCCGGACAACGCCGAGGCCCTTCGCCCAGGGCTCTCCAAGGCCGTGCACCTGGTGTTGGAGGGAGCGGGACATGACGGTCTCTTCCAGTCGGACCCGCGCATCCTCGAGCGGATGACGTCCTTCCTGAAGGGCGAAGCGCTCCGAGATGAGCGGCTGGAGATCAAGGCGAAGCCCTGAGGGGGAATGATTCGCCTGATGCTCGGACGGGAGTCGGGACGCGGCGGCCCGACTTCCGTCTCCTGTCGCGCAATCGAGGGCGGCACATCTGCTATTCATCCGTCTCGTGACATCCCAACTCGGTCCATACACACGCATCCGGCTGCTCTTCGGTGGCATCATCGAGGACCACCTGTCCCAGGTCGCCGGCCCGAGCGGGCGCGAGAAGACGCTGGTGCTCCAGTGCCTCCGGTCGGACATGGCCGAGAATGTGGGGTTCGCGGAGATGTTCCTGGACACGGCGAGGCATGCCGCCCTGCTCGACCACCCGAACATCGTGAAGGTCTTCGACGTCGGTGTGGCGGACGGCACGTACTTCCTCGCCAGGGAGCACATCGAGGGCCCCAACCTGCGCGAGGTGCTCAAGTACATGGCCGCCCAGCGGATGACGCTGGCGGCGACCCTGTGCGCGCGCATCATCTCGCAAGTCTGCGAGGGACTCGCCTTCGCCCATGACCTCGCGGACTCCGAGACGGGCGAGCCGCTGAGGCTCATCCACCGTTGCGTCAGGCCTTACAACATCCTCCTGTCACACCAGGGGAAGGCCATGATGGTGGACTTCGGCGTCGACGAACTGCGGTCCCGGTTTACTCCGCGCATGATTCCCCTCGTTCACGACGAGGTCTACAACGCGCCCGAGGTGATGAGCCGCACGCCGGTGGACCGGCGGATGGATGTCTATTCGCTCGGTGTGGTGCTCTACGAGTTGCTCACCCAGCGCAGGCCATTCGAAGTCACGCCCGAAAGGAGCGTGATGCAGGCAATCCTGACCGAGCCCATGATACCCGCGGAGCGGCACCGGCCGGACCTGCCCGACGCCCTGCTCGCCATCCTCGCCCGAGCGCTCGCCAAGGATCGGAATGAGCGTTATCCGGACTGCCACGCGTTCAAGGCGGACCTGGAGAGATTCATCCGCTCCACGGGTGAGTCAGTGAAACCGAAGCACGTGGCCCAACTCGCCCAGCAGGTGAGCCCGACCTCGGACCGCCTGGAGGCCCAGCCACGGCCCTCCGTGACGCGAGGTCGGGTGCTCGCGGCGGCCGTGGGGCTCCTGGTGCTGCTCGGAGGCGGCCTCCTGCTCTGGAGGATGGGGGCCGCACCCGAGCCCCAGCAGGCCCCCGCTTCGACTCCGTAGCGCCGGCGTCCTCACCTCACACGTTCACGAAGCTCGAGCGGCGCGCCCGGGTTCACCGGAGGGTTCGTGGCGTGGATGCGCAAGGGATGGCCGGGCTCGGCGGTGAGCAGGAAGAGCGCGTCATTGTCCTCGGGGCCCACCCACCACCGGTCACGTCCGGCGGACGTCACGGACACGGGTCGAGGCCATTCCCCTTCGCGCGTCTCAAGCACCTCGAGCCCGGGCAAGGACACCAGGAGAATCTTGTCCTGGACGAAGAGGGCCGCTCGGTTCGCATCGAGGACACATATCCCGGCACCACCCCAGGTCAGTTCATCCTCGTCCTCATCGCTGTCACTCCGTGGGAGGGAGCCGAGCAGGGTTCCGTCGAGCGCGAAGTGGAGGAGCCCCGTCAGCCTGTAGTTGACGATGAGCAGGAGGAGGACGCCGTGAGGCGTGGCCAGGGCCCTCCAGAGGTCCTGCTCATGGCCCGGCTCCAGTTGCAGCGCTCCCTCCGGCTGAGCCGCTCCCGCACGGAGCACATGGACCCGGCCCCGGCCCTTCTCCACGACGGTGATGCCGAAGGGGCTGCTGTCGAGGAACGCCCCGTCAGGGGACTCCGGAAGCGGGAGTCCCTCGGAGTATCCGTACCCGTGCGTGGCGGACACGGGTTCGGGCAGGGGCATGGGCTCCCACTTCTGCCCGGACCCATCCGTCGTGAAGAGGGTGGTCAGCCAAAGGGTGTCGTCCACGTGCGCTCCGATGAGCCGGTCCCCATCGGTGATGAGATCGAAGCACTCCCTCGGAAAGGACTGGGCGGGAGTGCTCGCATCGGTCCCCACGGAGAAGACACGCCCGTCTCCGCTCCCCACCCAGGCGTCCTTCGCCTCGGCGAGCGCGGCGAGCACCACGGGAGCGGAGGGATGGCCCGGCGAGTCCCCTTTCAGCTCCCGGCGAACACCCTCGGCTCCGTGGACGATGACGAGTCGATTCGGATTGATGTCGAACAACCACGGTCCACGGGACAGGAGACGACGCGTCGGGTGCATGGCCCCGCAGCATACCGTGCGAGCGCGCTCCTGCTGCTTCCGTCCACTCGCCTTACTGCGGACGAACCACGGTCATGCCAGACAAGGCCCAGGGGAACGCGTTCTCGTCGACCAGGAATGCCGACAGCTCGCCAGGCGAGATAAGCTGCTTGGGCTGCCAGGCCTTGGCGCGACGCCTGCGATAGTAGCTCTTGATTCCCTCGAGCGAAGGATACTCGGTCCAGGCCAACCAGGGCTCGTCGTGGCCGTCCATGACGAGTCTGAACGACTGGAACGTGGTGGTCGTGGACAGGACTTCGATGGCTTCGGGGGTGGACCAATGGGACCCTCCGTTCCAGTTGTCGATGGATGAGAACCGGAGGGTGCTGACACTGTTCGAGGGACGGTGCTCGGCCCAGGCGAGGACGGCGCCTCTGTCTCGCTCAAACGCAATCCCGGTACGTTCGGCGACGGCGCCCTCGTGAATGCGGATGGACGCCCCGACGGGAGCCCATCCCCGGCCAGGTACATGCGGACGTGGAGGTGGGTGGCGCCGGTATCGGCGGACGCCTCCAGCCAGCTCACGAGCACCTCATCATCCACCGCGAGGGCGGGCCGATATGACGAGGCGCCAGATGCTGGGTTCGCGCTGAGCGCCTCCCCCAGGGGCAGCCACTGCGTGCCATTCCAGCGAATGACTCGCACCTCCGTGTCCGTCTCGGTGGACAATCCCTCCCAGGCGATGACATGTCTGCTCGATGAGTCCAACGTCATCGTGAAACGCACATATTTGGCTTGCGTGTCGTAGGGCTCTCCCAGGTGTCTCCACCCCGTCTCTTCATGGCTCGCGACATGGAGCTGGTAGATTCCGGTGGTTTCATCTCGTTCACCCCACGCCGCGACAATCGCGCCCTGCTTCGCCGCCACCGTGAGGTTCCTGGCGGGCCGCGAACGGGAGTCCTCCGCTCGGAGCGGAGGGAGCAGCTGCCACGCATGGCCATCCCAGGGCGAACCGGCGCGGGCCCTCCTCCGCGACGAGCAGGTTGAGGCTCACATTCGTCGTCACCCGGTAGATGAAGGTCATCGGCCGGGCCTCACAGCGGAACTCGGCGGCGGATTGGAGGACGCGGATGCAGGACTCCTGCACCGCGTCCCAGGCGTCCGCCTCCCGCTGAAGCAATGCGAAGACCCTCCGGTACATGCCAGGGGCGTACCGGTCGTACAGGTCCTGGACCTCCCTGGCGCTCAACCCTGGCGGCATCTTCACACCCATGGACACGCGGGCTGGGACACCTGGGACATTTATTTCGCGAAAAAGTGTCGGGGCGATGCCTCGTGGCCCTCGACGGGTGGTGGGTGGGTGCCAATACTGCGGAGATGCTCACGCTCCATGGCTTTGGTCGCGTCAACTCGAAGGTGGTGGGGCTCACGAGAGATCTGCGGGCCCTGTGGGCGCTCGAAGAGCTCGGTGTGCCCTATCGGGTCCACGGCGTGGACCATCCCGCGGGGGAACTCGGGAGCGAGGAGTTCCGGAGGATGAACCCCTTTGCCCAGGTGCCGGTGCTCGACGACGAGGGCTTCGTGCTCACCGAGTCGGGCGCCATCCTGCTGTACCTCGCGGAGAAGACGGGCCGGTTGATTCCCGAGGACTTCCAGGGCCGCGCCCAGGTGACGCGGTGGTGCTTCGCCGCGCTCAACAGCGTCGAGCCCCCGCTGTTCCAGTTGGTGATGATCGACCTGCTCGGCGCCGCGGACCCCACGGGCGCGCAGCGACGTCCCGGGGTGGTCCAGTATTCCGAGCGCGTGCTGGGCTCGGTGGAGGCCTGGCTGGAGGGCCGTCCGTATCTCGCCGGCGAGGCGTTCACCGTGGCGGACATCCTGATGGTCACCGTCCTGCGTGAGGTCCGCAACGCGGGCGTGCTGGAGCGCTTTGCGAGGGTCTCCGCCTATCGCGAGCGCTGTGAGCAACGGCCCGCATGGCAGCGGACGCTGGATGCCTATGAGCAGCGTCTGGGCGTCCCGGCGGGCAGCGCGCGTTAGCTCCGCGCCGCGGCTATCATGACGTGAGCACCTGGCGCGATGCTCCCTCACGGGGGAGTGGACTGCCGACTGAGCGAGGACAGCCCTTGGAGTCACGACACCTCTCCGCACCCGCCTGGTCGGCGTTCAAGTCCTGGCTGCTCAAGTTGACCGGCGTTCCTGTCTCCCGTCTCCGGCTGCTGACGGGGGGCTGTCCGGCGGACGAGCTGCCCGCGCTCGCGAAGGAGCTCAAGCGCGTACGGGCCGACTTCAAGAAGCGTCCCAACGAAGTCTCGGCTCCCGCGGACGAGGGCTTGCGGAAGGACTACGCGGCGCTTGGCGTGCCTTGGTCCGCGTGGAGCGAGGTGGCGAGCGAGGTCCATCGTGACTTGAAGCGCAACCGCTACGCGCGCTGGACGGGAGTGGATGCGCTCGAGTTTCCCGAGGGGCCTGCCTTCGGCGAGCTGGTGACCGTCGTGTTGTTCGGAGGCGTGGAGCAGGCACGCGCCCATCTGCTGCGTCGCGCGTCGCTCTCAGAGGGCTCTCTGGAGGCGCTGTGGTGCCGCTGGCTCGGAGGCGAGCCGCTCGAACCCGAGACACTGCGCGCGTTCGCGGGCGCACCGGAGCAGCTCGCCGAGCCCCTCTACACGCCGGGCATCGAGGAGGTGCTGCCGCTGTACTTCGTGGAGCCCGACGCCGTGCGTGCTGAACGGGCGCTGGAGGTCGTCGCAGGCAAGCTGGGGCAACCGCTGTTGGACTTCCTGCGCTCGCTGCTCGGACTGTGGCGTCAAGAGACGACGACGGAGGACGTGAGAGCGCGCTTCGATGCGTTCGTGGCGTCCGTCTCCCCCTCGAAGGTCTCCCAGCTGTGCGCGCCCGCCTATCTGTACGGTCGTTACGTCGAGGTGCTCCCGGCTCACGCGTTGCTGGAGCAGGTGGGCTCGCGTCTCGAGTGCATCGCCGTGCCCGCCAAGGTCGCGGACGTCCAGCCCGTGATGGAGGCCCTCACCGCGGTCGAGGAGTTGACGGCGATGGGCCTGGGCCTTCGCGTGGAGCAGGTGCCTGGGAAGGTCCTCCTCTCCGCCCAGGAGCCGGAGACAACGGGCGGGGACGAGTTCCTGTAGCGCTCGCCCATAGGCGTTGCCTATCCATCCATTGACGATGCGGGATTCACGGTGAGCGGCGGCGAGGTCTATACGTAGACCCATCGCGAACGCGCTGAACGCCGTCTGCTCCCTCGGCGCTTCGTGACCACAGGACCTTCAGCGCGCGGTTCACGTCCCTGATGGGGCGGGGCCGAGCCATGTCCACTTGCACGAGGTTGAATCCATGACGACGCAATCACAGATGGCCGGGAACGTTCACGTGGGGCTGCTGGTCCGCCTGGAGGCGAAGGCGGGCAAGGAGGCCGATGTGCAGCGATTCCTGGAGGGAGGGCTCCCCGTGGTCCAGGCGGAGCCGGCGACGGCGCAGTGGTTCGCGCTTCGCCTCGGTCCCTCCACCTTCGGCATCTTCGATACCTTCGCGGACGACGCGGGTCGCGATGCGCACCTCGCGGGCAAGGTCGCCGCGGCCCTGATGGCCCGGGCGCCGGAGTTGCTCGCGCAGCCTCCGTCCATCGAGAAGGTGGATGTGCTCGCGGTGAAGCGCTGAACGACAGCGCCTTCAGGCTCCCGGACGCGCGCGCCCCGCGCTGTCCAGCAGCGTGCGCCAGAAGAGCTTCGCCGCGGGAGGCGCGGTCCGGTCTCCCGAGCGCATCAGGGACACGGTGCGCTGGAGCGCCGGGTCGACGAGCGGCCGCGCGGTGGCGGAGCCCTGGGCGTGCAGGATGGAGTGCTCGGGCATGAAGGCGAAGCCCACGCCCGCGGCGACCAGGCTCTGCACCCACTCCTCGCGTTCCGTGCGATAGCTGGCGTACAGCGCCACCTTGCGGGACGTGCACAGCGCGCCGACCTGTTCGCGCATCTCGCAGGAGAGCCGGTCGATGTAGGGTTCATCGGCCAACGCCGCCAGGGGAACGGTGTCCTGCGCGGCGAGGCGATGTCCGGGTGGGAGCACGACCAGGTAGCGCTCTTCATAGAGAGGCGCGACGACGCACCAGTCCGGCGTGGGCGCGGCGGCGTGGGTGATGACGAGGTCCACCTCGGCCTCCTCCAACTGCTGCACCACCGTGTCGCGCGTGCCGATGCGGAGCTCGACCTCCACGCCGGGCGCGACGACGCGAAACGCCGCCAGGTCGCGGGCCAACCGCGCGGGGCCGATGGTGTTCAGCACGCCCACGCGGAGGGGCACCTGCTTCAACCGACGGTGGTTCTCCGCGATGAGCGCCACGCTCCGGTTCTCATCCTCGATGCGTTGGAGTCGGGGGAGCACCCGTCGGCCCAGGGGCGTGAGCTTCGCGCCGCTCCTGTCTCTCAGGAGCAGGGGCCCACCCAGCTCGCCCTCCAGCTTCTTGATGGCGGCGGTCAGCGTGGGCTGGGACACGCGGCAACGCTCCGCCGCGCGCGTGAAGCTGTGGGTCTCCGACACCGCCAGGAAGTACCGGACCTGATGCATCTCCATGCGGCGCAGGCTCGCTCTTCGGTCGCGAGCGGGCAAGCGGTCAACCGCGATGGAGCGTGCCGAAAGAAAGAGAACCGGGGGCAGGCTTTGCACCTGCATCTGCGGAGTCAGAGTCCGCCATCCTGCTGGTTGGACGACCCCGGTAGGGTTTGCTGCGTGAGGCGAAGCGGGCGACGGGATTCGAACCCGTGTCGACGGTATGGGAAACCGTCATCCTGCCGCTGGACGACACCCGCGTTGCTGCGCTTCCAACGAGCTTGCGAGGAATTGACGGCGGAGGATTTTCATCCCTGACTCCGCCGTGTCTTCCCCGCGCCTCGTCACGTTCCCGCGGTGGGGATGACGGCCGACAGGTTCACCAGGGCGTCGCGTCGCGTGCCGTGCTTGACGAAGTCCTGGATGCCGCGAGCCAGCGTCGCGGCCAGCAACCCCAACAGCGGCAGGTGCGCGCCGCCCTCGCAGGTGGCCTGTCCGGCGGTGTCCTCGGCGTCCGGCGTGAAGCGCTCGTCCCAGCGCACCAGCCCGAAGGTGCCATCCGCGCTCACCGCGCCGTGCACCAGCGGCTTGCCCACCTCCCGAGCGAACGCGGAGAGCAGCAGGCGGCTGTCCTGGTTGTCGAAGCAGTCCACCACCAGGTCCGCGCCGCCACACAGCGCCGCCACGTTGTCGCGGGTGACGCGCACGCCGAAGGACTCCGCCTTCACGCCGTGCAGGTTGAGGAGCTGGAGCTTGAGCGCCTCGGCCTTGTTCTTCCCCACGGAGGGCTTCACGTGGGCCTGCGCGAGCAGGTTCTTGGACTCCACGCGGTCGAAGTCGATGAACACCAGCGTGGCCTCCAGGTTGCGGCACAGCACGGCCGCCTGCGAGCCGATGGCCCCCACGCCACAGAAGACGATGCGCATGGCGTCACCTCACCGCGCGCCGAAGGGAACCTTGGGGCGCAGGTAGATGCGCTCGTCGCCCCGGGCGCCGCGGAAGCGGTCCACCATGAAGTGCTGGAACGCGTCCTCGCGCAGGTGCGCCAGGTGCAGGCCGGGCACGCCGCCCGAGCGCACCATCTCCGTGGCGATGCGGCGCACGTCGGCGTCGGAGACGGGGCGGTCCAGCTCCACCGGCACGTCCGCGGACATGCCGTCGTAGGTGATGTTCAGCGTGGCCATGGTGGGGCTCCTCGCGGGGCCCTCGTGGGACGCGGGAGCGCGGCCGACGGGGTGGCTCGCGGGACGCGGGCGGGCGCGGCTTCCTGACCGGGGGCTCCCGTGCGCTGGAAAGACGAGGGCCGGACTCCGCCGTGGAGACGGAGCCCGGCCCTCGGGGGCCGCGAGGGGGAGGGTCCTCGCGGCCGGATTCCTACTTCGCGCCTTCGCCGCTCACCGTCGTCGGCGAGGGCCCAGGCGGGGTGCTCACCGTGGGGTTGAGCGGCAAGGCGCCGATGAAGCCCGAGTACGCCATGCGGTTGGGCGTGCACTCACCGGCGCTGCGCACCTCGCCCTCGGTGGCGTTCTCGAACAGCGCGCTGGCGACGGCGTCAGGGGTGGCCTGGGGGTTGAGCTCCAGCCAGAGCGCGGCCACGCCCGTCACGTGCGGCGCGGCCATGGAGGTGCCGCTCAGGATGCGCGTCTGGAAGTCACCGTAGTGCCAGGCGGAGGTGATTTTGTTGCCGGGCGCGAAGACGTCCACGCAGTCGCCGTAGTTGGAGAAGTGGGCGCGCTTGTCGCTCGTGTCCGTGGCGGCCACGGTGATGGCCTCCGGCGCGCGGGCGGGAGAGTGCTTGCACGCATCACCCGACTCGTTGCCGGCGGCGAGCACGTAGACGACGCCCGACGCGATGGAGCGGCGCACCGCCTCGTCGAGCGCCGGGTCCGTGTCGGTGCCCAGGCTCATGTTGGCCACGGCGGGCGACTGGTGGTTCTTCGTCACCCAGTCCACGCCCGCGATGACGCCCGCCGTGGTGCCGCTGCCGTCACAGCCGAGCACCCGGACCGAGTGCACCGTGGCGTTCCGCGCCAGCCCGTAGGAGCTGCCCGCGGCGGTGCCCGCCACGTGCGTGCCGTGGCCATGGCAGTCATTGCCCTTCATGCTGTCGCCGATGGCGTCGAAGCCGACGGAGGCCCGGCCGCCGAACTCCTTGTGGGAGAAGCGCACGCCGGTGTCCAGGATGTACACGTGCACGCCCAGCCCGGTGGCGTTGTACATGTAGAGCTTGTCGAGCGGGAGCTGCCGCTGGTCCACCCGGTCGATGCCCCACGTGGGCTTGGGCTGGCTCTCGCGGATGGACACCACGCCGTTCTCCTGGACGAAGGCCACGGCGGGGTCCTGCGACAGCGCGCGCGCCTGCTCCTCCGTCATCCGCGTGGCGAAGCCGCGCACCGTGTGCTCGTACACGGAGAACGCGGCGCCTCCGTACTTCGTGGTGAGGCCCTGGGTGAGCTGGGCCACGGCGAGCGGCTCCAGGCTGGCCTCAGGCTCCTTGAGCACCACCACGTACTCACCCGGCACCTTCTTGCTCACCTCGACGAACTTCTCCTGGGGCGGCGCGAGGAGCGCGGCGGTGGCCGTCGCGTCCCTGCAGGTGGGCCGGCTGCTCGAACAGCCTCCCAACAATGCCAGTCCACCCATGGCCAGCGTCATCGCTGTCGTGCGTCGATTCATGGCTCATCCCCCTGCACTGGGTCTCCCCGAATGATACGGATGGACTTATAAATCGGCTTAATCCTGATTGTGTCCCGAGGGATGAGGCGGTCGTCTGTCATTGAACGAAGCGCGGAATGCCGACATGGGGGCGTATTGCCTACCAGGGGCGCGCGGTGGTTCCCCACCAGTAGAGGGAGGCCTCCAGTGGATGCTGATGTGGTTTTTCGAGCATCGGACGGATGCCCATCTCCCGCGCGGTGTTGCGCAGGTCCCCATGCCAGTCCTGATGCTCCGGGGACAGGCGCGTGGCGGCGATGGCCAGGGCGCTGGCGCCCACGGAGTAGCCGCCCTGGAGCAGGGGACCACTGGCGGAGTCCTCCTTGCCCTTCACGCCGCGAGGCCATTCCCGGCAGGCTGCGAAGGGGAGCAGGGCACCTCCTGGGTAGTCACAGTGTCCCTTCACCAGCGCGGAGGTGAAGGTGGCGGCGGAAGGGTGCGAGCCCAGGGCCAGGAAGGTGCCCGTCCACGCCAATGTGGTGCCGCGAGGCAGGGGCTCCACGGGCTTGCCTCGCGCATCGACCTTGGTGGGAAAGCCCGAGGGCAGGGCCGCGAGCTCCACCAGTCGGGCGGTGAGGCGCTCTCCCATCGCGAGCGAGGCCGCGTCGCCACGCAGTCGTCCGTGCAGGAGCAGCCCCGCGGCGGCGGGCGCGCTGTCACACGGCCAGATGGACTTGCCGAAGGAGGGCAGCAGGAGTTGTCGCTCCAGCGCCTCGACCAGCTGGGAGGCCAGCGCGTCGAACAGGGCGGTGCTCCGCGCGTCGGCCACGCCCGCGCGCTCCATGCCGGCGAGCATCAACAGGACATAGCCCCGGTACAGCACGCTGCGAGGAAGCGAATGTCCCTGGACGATGGTGACGCCGTCCCGCAGGAAGGGCGCGCGGGCCCGTGTGAGGGCGTCGTCGAGGAGCGCCTTCATGCGCCTGGGTGTCTCGGGCAGGGGGCTCCCCGCGAGGGACCTCTGGACGAGGATGAAGGACAGGTGTCCGTCACACAGGAGCTGCGCCTCCACGAAGCGGTGGCTCGCGTCGCCCAGGAGTCGGGGCTCGCAGCCTCGTCCGAGGATTCTCCGCTCCAGTTGCTCCAGGGATTGTTCCGACGGGACTTCCATCGACGGTGTGTCGGTGGGGCCAGCCCCGCTCGTACCGAGCGCGAGCAGGAGCAGTGACAGGAGTGGGGAGGGCATGCGTCGCCAGCGGAGCACGGCGGCTCCGGGCCTTGGGCGCCGTGGACCTCACCGGTCGCCGAGCGGGTGGGAGTGGTCGCTCCCACCGGCTGGACGGCGTGGCCTCAGGGGCCTTCGCGTTGGACCTTCAAGTCACTGAAGCGGCCCTCACGCTCCAGTCGCCAGAGGTCCTCATCGGTGACGAAGGGCTGGCCGAGCAGCTCGCGCGCGCGTTTGACCTTCGCGAGCAGCACCGGGTCCAACACCGGGGTGCTGTTCTCGCGCGTGGGGCGGGGCGGCGGTCGCATGATGGAGAAGGTCCCCCGCGCGGGATGTCCATCCTCGGTGGTTCCCTCGAGGAGGTAGGTGACGTGTGTCACCGAGGCCTCGGCGCGGGTGTCGAGCGTCACGGGGACCTCCACGTCCTGGCCCACGGGGAGCAGGTCCACGCCCAGGCTCACCTCGGCGGTGTCCTCGGGAAGCGGCGGTGCCTCGGCCTCGGGGACGAGCGAGCGCAGCGCCGTCACCCGCTCCAGCCGCACCGGACGCTTCCAGCGGTGGGACAGTTGGAAGGTCTGTCTGACGACGCCCTGGGCGTCCTCCACGGGGAAGCGCGGCGAGCCCACCGCGAGCACCGTGACGATGCCCTTCTTGGCGAAGTTCTCGAACGTCGTATCGAGGAGCTGGAGCGAGGAGCGTCCCGCCACCTTCCTCCCGGACGCATCGAACGCCTCCACCTTCACCAGGTGCTGCGAGTACAGCGCCGCGGGCCGCAGCGGGTCGGGGCGCAGCGAGTGTGTCACCCTGGGCGCGCTCGTCGTCACGGTGTGCCGGTCGTCGAAGGTCCAGACGAACCTCACGGGTGCGAAAGGCGTGGGCGCGCCGCCGGCTCGGGGCCGCTCCAGGATGCGCGCGAGGAACTCGAACTCCTCCTCCGTGTTGGGCGCGCGTCGGGAGAAGATGTCCACCTGTCGCTCCGGCTCACAGTCCTTCACCGTGTACCGGGGCACGCGCACCTGGGTGGCGATGTTGTCCTTGCCGAACACCGTCACGGTGGGCAGCTCGTACGTCCCATCCGCCATCCGCCAGACCCGCAGGGGCACACGCATGCCGCTGCCCGCGCCGATGGTGGCGTGCAGATGGGTGTCGTCTCCGTCCGGCGAGTGGGCGCGGACGCTGATGAGGTTGTCCTCGCCGGAGCAGACCTCCCGCTTCTCCACCGTCACCGCGTCGATGATGGGCGCGGGGACGCGAGACGCAGCGGTGGGCCTCCGCGCGTGCTCGGTTCGCGAGGGCAATACCGCGGCGGCTCGCACCTCGGCGCGCATCGGAGTGCTGTCGAGGACTGGAGCGGGAGCAGGTGGCGTGTCCGTCTCGTTCGAGCGCAGCACACCGGCCACCAGCGCCGCGATTCCCAGTCCGAGCATGAACGTCCGGCGTCTGAGCCACCGTGAGGGTTGCGTGGGAGTCATCCAGGGCTCCTTGTGGATTCGAGCGACGCGGGGTGGCTCACTGCCAGCAGCCGTAGACGTTGCCGCCGGAGTTCCACTGGAGCTGATGGGAGTAGTCGCTGGCCCACAGCGTGACGTTGGAAGGGTGCACGCCCCAGCCGCCGATGCGGTCCGGGCTGATGGAGGTGGCGGTGGCGTTGGGGTCGTCGCGCACCTCCCGCCAGATGACGCTGGTGCTGGTGTCGCAGCGGTTGGCGGACATGCAGTTGGCCACCTGATTGCCGGCGTTGGTGCACACGTTCCAGAAGACGGGGCAGATGACGTTCAGCGCGACGTTCTCGAACCAGCCCAGCGACTCCTTGCACTGGCCATGCACGCCCCAGTGGACGGAGTTGGCCGCGTTGGCGGTGACCTCGTGCGGGTACGTGTACGCGGAGACGGCACCCTTGCCCGCGTAGACGTGCGCGTAGGCGAGGAAGGTGGAGCACACCATGCCGTTGTTCGCCGCGCTGCCGGGAACCTCGTGCGCCGACTCCAGGTCGCGGTACTGGAACAGCGAGTAGGGTACGCGCGAGCCGTTCCACAGCGGCCGGTCGATGCGCTGGCTTCCATCGACGCGCGAGACGTCGCTGACGTACGGGTGGTTGAACCAGAGGCTGTTCGCGATGCGGGCCGCGCCCGCGGGGTCGCCCAGCTGCCACGCCGTCCAGTCCGGCCCATGGCCGTTCGCGTCGTAGAGGTAGTGGTAGATGCCGCCCTGGTTCACCTGCTCCAGGCCCGGGTAGCCGTACTGGAGCTGCGACGCGACGAGCGGTGTTCCACAGACGGTGGGCCAGTTGTTCTGGGCCGGGTCCTTCATGGTGGCGTGGGTGACGCCGCCGGTGGGGCCGTGGGAGAGCATGGAGTGCGTGCGGAACTCGCCAATCGCATCAATCACGTTGCGGATGGGACCGTCGTTGCTGCGGCTGAACACCACCGCGCCGTTGGGGGCGTTCCAGCCGGCGGCGGTGTAGCCACACTCCGAAGCGGCGGCGGGAAGCGATGCTCCCAGCGCGGATACCGCGAGACAGCCTGCGAGGACTCGACGCATCAGATACTCCCGGACATGCGACGCTCCCGTGGGCCGGCCCTCTGGTGTCCCAGGCGCGGCGCGAAGCAGAGGTCCGTGGGAGCGGCTTCACCGATGCCTGGGAGGCTGCACGGTAGGCACGGCGGCCGTGCATTCCAGGCTGGACCTGGAGGGCAGTACGAGGGGGGACAGAGGCTCACCCCGGGAGTCGGTGGGAGCGTTCGTTGGTCCACGCCCAGGACGTCCTCGGGTGACCTTCCGGGTTGCAGGCGCGGTGCGGGGACGCATCCTCGGGGCAGGCGAGAGGAGACGCGTCACACATGGAACTGTCAGCTCAGATGCATCGCTGGGACGTCACGCCGACGGAGGCCGTGGCGCTCCAGCGCGAGCTCCGGGAGCGGGTGGTGCTCCAGCCCCCGCCCGGCCTGTTGGTGGAGCGCGTCGCCGGCGCGGACGTGTCCACGGAGAAAGGGAAGGACACGGGCTTCGGCGGAATCGTGGTGCTGGACGCCGGCACGCTCGTGCCCGTGGCCCAGGCGGGTTCGGCGGTGACCCTCGGGTTTCCGTATGTGCCGGGGCTGCTCTCGTTCCGGGAGCTGCCCGTGGTCGCCGTCGCGTGGGAGCGGCTCTCGATGCGGCCCGACGTCCTCATCTTCGACGGGCATGGCATCGCCCATCCGCGACGGCTGGGCATCGCGAGCCACGGTGGACTCCTGTTCGGCATCCCCTCCATCGGGTGCGCCAAGTCCCTGCTCGTCGGCACGTACGGCAAGCTGGGGGACGCGCGCGGGTCCACGTCGCCCATCGTCCACAAGGGCGAGGTGGTGGGCATGGCGGTCCGCACGCGCAAGTCGGTGCAGCCCGTGTACGTCTCGCCGGGGCACCTGATGGACCTGCCCACGGCGGTGGAGCTGGTCCTGCGGGCGAGCCCGAAGTACCGCGAGCCGGAGACGACGCGTCACGCGCACCGGATGGTGAACGCGCTGCGCCGCGCGGACGGCGAGGCCGCGGAGCTGGAGTGAGCCGACCTCCCTGGATTTGACCGACGGCCCGACGACCTCTATGTCCAGAGTCCTCGAGATGGGGACGGCTCCGGGTGTGAGTACTGCCCGGGCGGACGTGTCCCCAGCCACCTGACGCGAAGAGGGCGTGGGCGCTCTCGTGAGGGTGCGCAGCGAAGGTGGGGGTCGCCCGTGGGAGCGTCGATGCGGAGGTTGTCATCCCGGTGGAGTGAGCTGGCGTCGCACTACCCCGTCGTCGTGGTGGGGTCGGGGTATGGCGGCGCCATCACCGCCAGCCGGCTCGCCAGGGCGGGGCGCCAGGTGTGCGTGCTGGAGCGGGGCCGCGAGCTGCTGCCGGGGGACTACCCGCGCACGGAGGCGGACTTCGCCCAGGAGCTCCAGGTCCACATGGAGGCGGAGAGCAATGTCGACCTGGGCCGAGCCACCGCGCTGTTCGAACTGCACCGGGGCGGCGACGTGGCCGTGGTGTCGGGGTGTGGGCTGGGCGGCACGTCCCTCATCAACGCGGGTGTCACGCTACGGCCGGACCCTCGCGTGCTCCAGGATCCACGCTGGCCGGAGGCGTTCCGTCAGGACGTGCCCGGGCTCCTGGAGGATGGCTTCACCTGGGCCGAGCGCATGCTGCGGCCCACGCCCTATCCGGAGTCCTCGCCGCGCCTGGCCTCGCTGTCGGCCATGGAGCGCGCGGCCCGTCGCATGGGCGGCACCTTCAAGCGCCCCCCGTTGGCGGTCTCCTTCGAGGAGCAGGTGAACGACGCCGGCGTGAGGCAGGGCGCGTGCACGCTGTGCGGGGACTGCCTCACTGGTTGCAACCAGGGCGCGAAGAACTCCGTGCTGATGAACTACCTGCCGGACGCGCATCGCCACGGCGCGAGGGTCTTCACCGAGGTGTCCGTGCGCTACCTGGCGCGCGACGGGAATCGCTGGCGCATCTACTACCGGCCGATGAACACCGGACGCGAGCGCTTCGAGGCGCCGGACCTGTGGCTGACGGCGGACCTGGTGGTGCTCGCGGCGGGCACCATGGGCACGGCGGAAATCCTGATGCGCTCGCGCGCGCTGGGGCTGTCGCTGTCGAAGCAGCTGGGCCAGCGCTTCAGCGCCAACGGGGACGTGATGGCCTTCGGCTACAACACGGACGTGCCCGTCAACGGCGTGGGTCACGGCGTGAATCCGCCGGAGGGCCGCGAGCCGGTGGGCCCCACCATCAGCGGCATCATCGACGCGCGCGCGACGGCCCGGCAGGAGGACGGCATGGTCATCGAGAACGGGGCCATGCCGGGCGCGTTCGGCAAGCCGATGCTGGCGCTGCTCTCCGCCGCGGCCGCGGTGGGCGGCGAGGACATGGACTCGGGGCTGAAGGACAAGCTGGAGGAGCTGGCCCGGGTGGCGGACAGCGCGGTGCGCGGCCCGTACCACGGGGCCATGCGCAACACGCAGACCTTCCTCGTGATGTCCCACGACGCGGGCGTGGGGGAGCTGCGCATGGAGGGGGACCGGGTGCGGGTGCACTGGCCGGACGTGGGCACGCAGCCGGAGCTCGCGCGCGTGGACCAGCGACTGCGCGAGGCCACGGCGGCCCTGGGCGGCACCTTCGTGCGCAATCCGCTGTGGAACCGGCTCACCGGACACGAGGTCCTGTGCACCCATCCGCTCGGAGGCTGCGTCATGGCGGAGCATGCGGGCGCGGGCGTGGTGGACCACGAGGGGCGCGTGTTCTCCGGTCATGAGGGGAGCGAGGTCCACGAGGGCCTCTACGTCAGCGATGGCTCGGTGATTCCGAGGTCCCTGGGGACCAACCCGCTGTTCACCATCTCCGCGGTGGCTGAGCGCTCCGTCGCGCTGCTGGCCCATCGGAGAGGCTGGCACATCGACTACACGCCCGCGCTGGAGTCCCCCGCGGACGACGCGCGGACTCCGGTGGGCGTGCGCTTCTCCGAGACGATGTACGGCCACGTCTCCGGCGCGGTGCATGAGCATGAGTTCATCGCGGGAGACCCCAAGCGGGAGGGCGCCACGCGTCTGCGCTTCGTCGTCACGGTGGAGACGCGAGACCTGGAGCGCACACTGGAGGACCGGCTGCACCCGCTGGCGCTCTCCGGCATGGTGGAGGCCCTGGCGTTGTCGCCCCGGCCGCTCGTCGTGGAGGGGGGCGAGCTGCACCTGATGACCCAGGAGGGCGCACGTCCTGGCGGCCGGCGGATGCGCTACCTGCTGCCGCTCGTCACCGAGTCGGGCGAGCGCTTCTTCCTGGATGGATACAAGGACGTCCACGACGACGCGGGGTTCGACCTGTGGGCCGACACGACGCGGCTGCTCGTGTCCGTGTACCGGGGAATGGACATCTCGGGACCCTGTGTCGCGCGCGGCGTGCTGTCGCTGGACCCCGCGGATTTCGCGAAGCAGCTCTCCACATTGCGCGTGCTCGGCGCGCGGGACGCGGTGGGCCAGTGGCAGACGCTGCTGCGCTTCGGACGCTTCTTCTTCGGCGCCCTCTACGACACCTACGTGAAGAAGGCCGCGTAGCGGGCGGGGAGCCAGCGGCCCGTTCCTCTGTGCCAGCGGGTAGTGCTCCTCCCGTGTGCCGTGGGCAACCTGACCCCACGAAGGCACTCTGGGAGGACACGGCCATGGCGGACAAGCGGGAGCGCGAAGGGCAGGAGTCTTCTTCGACGGACGGCTCGAACGAGCGAGGTGGCCTGCCCATCGAGGTCCGTCGCGCCCGCCGGAAGGAAGCGCACGCGAGTCAGCACTACGCGGCCTTCCTGAAGCACCTGTGCGAGCGGGGCGGCATGTCCCCCTCGGTGGCCGAGAAGGCCGCGGTGTCCGTGCTCTGCGCGGTGGAGCAGCGCATCACCCAGGGCGAGACGCAGGACCTGGAGGCCCAGCTCCCCAACAAGCTGACGTTGCTGCTGCACCGCTGCGAGCGCCACGAGGACGAGCTGCCCAAGGGCTTCGGCCGCGAGGAGTTGCTCGCGCGCGTGGGCGAGGACCTGGCGCTCAACCCGGAAGCGGTGGAGCCCGTGGTCCGCGCGGTGCTCAACTCCGTGCGGGCGCAGATCTCCGAGGGCGAGGCCGAGGACGTCATGGACCAGCTCCCCGAGGACCTCAGGGAGCTGTGGCGCCGTCCGAGCTGACGTCAGGCCCGCGCCATCGGCGTGTACTGCATGCCGGAGATTTCGCGCAGGGGCCCGGCCCACCAGGGCTCCTCGGAGACCCAGACGTCGCGGCCCTCCACGCGGGCCACCATGCCGCCGGGGGCCACGACGGAGAAGCGGGGCGCGCGGCCGAGCGCCTCGGTCAACGCGGCCATCGTCGTCTCGTCCTCCTCGGAGAAGCCGAGCGGACCCTCGGGGTGGCTGTGCGCCACCTCCACCAACTCCTCACGCCAGTACCAGATGGCCTCCCAGCGCGCGCGGGAGTCGGGCAGCAGGACGGGGCTTTCAGAGGCCTCGCACCACAGCACCTCCTCGTCCCGTCCGATGAGCAGACATACCTCATGCGACGACATGGTTCCTCCTCTCTTCCCGTGTCACGCGTGCCGGGTGATGACCAGCACGTCCGTGTCGATGGCCTCGCGGATGACCGAGGGCAGGCTCTCCAGCGTCACCTCGCTGTCCGCGCCCGCCAGGCACACGCCCGCGTCCAGCACCTGGAGCGTGCGCGCGTCCACGACGGAGACGAACCGCTCCCCCATGAAGCTGAACGTCACCTCCAACTGGTTCCCCGCCATGCGGCGATGATGGAGCAGCCGCGCCCCCGCGCCCTGCAACGCCACCTCCGCGCGTGAGGGGTCTCCCACCGGTGCGCCCCGGCCTCGTGACACGTCATCCGACAGCACCCGCCGACGGGCCTCCTGGGCCAGCTCGGTGGCGCGGACCGTCTGCGCGTCGAGCCAGGCTCGCTGCTGCTCGGCCACGCGCCGCGCCTCGAGTGCCCGCTGATGGACCCGCCGCTCCTCCGCGAGAGCCCGCAGACAGGCCTCCGCCTCCGGACGGCCCAGCTCGGCCACCCTCAACACCCGCCCTCGCGTCTCCGCGGGGGCGAAGCGGATGTCCAACGTCCGCGACGCCGCCTCCAGCAGCGCATAGCCGAACGCCGCGCGCAGCGGAGCGCTCACGCCCTTCACGGAGGCCAGCGGCTGTCCCTCCTCCAAGGCCCGACGCGCGGTGTCCTCCGCCTCGCCCTCGAACTCCACGCCGTCGAACAACAGCGCACCGTCATGCCAGCGCCGCGCGCTCACGGGCGCGAGCGGTGACGGCTCGTCCTCCGGCATCAGCTCCAGGGGCCGTGCCACCGCGCCCTCGAGGACGAGACGCGCTCCCCAGACATGGCCGCGCACCCGAGGCAGCGCCTCCAGGCCCTCGGGCCCGGCGGGCTCACGGGCGGTGGCCTCGCGCCCCTTCAACTCGAAGCGCCACCACCCAGGGGCCACGGGGGTGGTGACACGGAGGCGTCGCGTGGCGGTGTCCACGGTGCCGCCGCCCAGATACGGCAGCACCGCCGACTCCACCTTTCCGAGGAACTTCCGGTAGTCCACGACGCCTCCTTGCCTTCACCGCGACTTCGCGCTCACGCCACCTTCAAGAGCGGCGTGCGCATCACCCGCTCGACCCAGCCGGACTGGCTGGCACCGGGCAGCGTCGGCGCGTCCAGCAGCGCCTTGAGCACCCGGGGGACCTGGTAGGGGTCCTCGAACTGGTCCACGTTCACCTCGCTGAAGGGCACCCGCAGCTGGCTCGCGCACGTGCGCACCGTGTTGCCACGGCCACCCGCCACGCTCACCAACAGCGCCATCGCCGCCACCGGGAAGCCGACGTCACGGAACGCCCGGGCGAACTGGTCACCCGCCTCGCCCGCCTCGTCGCCCACCACGATGACCACCAGCTTCGCCCCCTCCGGTACCCTCATCCCGTCCCGGTGCAGCGCGTGCACGCCGGCCGCGTGCGTCGTGCCACCCGCGGCCTTCAGCCCCGCGAGCATGTGCTGCACCGCCGTGCGGTTGGAGGCCTTGGGCCGGAGCACGGTGCCCATCGTGTCGAACGCCGCGATGTGCAGCTTCTCCATCGGGAAGCCCGCGAGGATGCGCGCGAGCGCCTCCTTCGAGTTCTCGATGGCCCCATCCATGGAGCCCGACTTGTCGATGAGGAACATCACCCGCACGTCGGTCTCCGCCGTCGCCTCCGCCACCGCCTGTCGTGCCGCGTTGTCGCTCGCCTCCTCCAGCTTCTGGCGCAGCACCTCGCTGCGCACGTTCTTCGCGATGTTGAGCGCCCGCTGGTCCGTCGCCGTCTGCACGGCCTTCTCCCAGCGCGCGCGCACCGTGGGCTCCGCGAGCAACCCCAGCTCCTCCAACGTGGGCGTCATCAGCCGCAGGTCGCGGTCCGACAACGAGGGCAACAGCGCCGCCATGATGGCCGGCGTCATCCCCACGTCCTTCGGCAGCCGACCCACGACCTCCTTGTAGGAGAGCCGCTCGGCGTCAATCCACTCGCAGATCTCCGCCTCGGACAGCCCGTCGAAGCGCTCGCGCTTGACCAACGTCAGCCCGCTCAGGCCCACCGTGCGGTGCCCGCCCTCGGCCTGCTTCTGCTTCCAGCCGAGCACCTCGAAGAAGCCCTGCGTGAGCGGCTTGTAGCCCGCCTTGCGCGCCAGCTTCTTCAACGTCTCCTTGTAGCCGGCCTTCATCAAGCCCTGGAGCATCGACAGGTTGGACTCGCGCGCGGCCAGCCACTTGGACGCCACGCGCTTCCAGCGGCCCATGGGCGGCTTGCGCGACGCCGGGTCCCCGAAGCCCGCCTGCCGGTTGAGGCTGGCGATGTCCGGCAGCTCGAGCAGCTCCGCCACCCGCAGCACCGCCTTGGGCGTGAGCATGCGCGTGGACTTGCGCTCGTAGTGCAGCACCATGGCCTCGCCGATGGAGCGGTAGTCGTCGTCGTGGAACGCCACCTGGCCGTCGTCACCGCGCACCGGCTGGCCCGCGTGCTGCTGCACCAGCATGAGCGCGCACGTGGCCACCTTCAGGTCACGCCAGTCCGTCTGCGTCAGCGCGTACGACGCGAAGTGCGCCATCAGCTCCGAGTTGAGCTGGTGGATGTCGAGCAGCTGCCGGTAGAGCTTCACCGCCGCGGGCACGAAGAGGCCCGGCTTGACGGGCTTGCCCACGGTGCGCTGCGCCGGCGTGGCGTGCGCCGCGGCCACCCACGTGCCACCCACGTCCAGGCCGGGGCGGTTGTGCCACAGGTGGGCCGAGCCGCTGAGCACCAGGTCCAGGAGCTTCTCGGCGGGGCCTCGCTGGGACTCGGGCAACAGCTGCGTGTTCGGGTTCGTCGACATGGGGAGTCCCCCTTTCGGGACGTGCGGCGGGTCAGGCGCGGGGCGGACCTCGGGCCCGACAGGGCCCTGGGAGTGCACCGCGCGTGGAACGCACGGGGGGCTTCTGCGTGCACGAGGCACGGCCACCCGCGCGAAGCTGGGAGTGAGGAGGAAGGAAGGTGCGCCCGAGTGACGAGGCCGGTGATGCTGGATTGAATGTCCAGTGTTCTACCGTTGAACTACGGAGCCTGACGGCCCCGGCGGGATTCGAACCCGCACCTCTCATTGCGTGTCTGGCCCTGTCGGCCGGGCGCGAAGCTTTTCAGTCGGAGTCGACGCGTCGGTGACGGGTGCTCACGAGTAGACGCACACGTCGCCATGCACCGGGAACTTCGCCACGTCCTTGCCGCCCCGGTACGTCTTCCGGGCCGGCACCGAGACGAGCTCCCAGGTCGGCAGCACCACCGCCGTCAGGGAGCGTCCGTAGACACACCCCGTATCGATGCCCACCGCGTGCTCGGTGACGAGCGGCTGGTCGAACACGGTGTGTCCGAAGATGACCCGCTCCGGGCCCTTCCAGTGGTGGGTCCAGAACGTCCACCCCTCCGGTGCCTTGGAGGGCCAGTAGCTCTTCTTCGCGGGCGGCTGGATGCACTGCGCGTGGAGCAGGTGGTACGGGTCCTGCGCCTCCACGGGCAGGCCGGGCATCATCCCGGCGTGGACGACGACGGCGTTGTGCTCGGGCAGCCTCAGGTAGCGGGGCAGCCGGGCCATCCACTCGTAGTGCTCGGGCTCGAGCACCTGACGGGTCTCCAGGTGGTCCGGGTTCAGCCGCTCGGCGGCGCGGTGGCGCTGTTGCAGCGTCGTCTCCTCATGGTTGCCCATGATGGCCTCGTGCCGCATGGCCAGCTCCACGCACTCCCGGCGCTTGGGCCCCCGGTCCACCAGGTCCCCCGCGAAGATGACGCGGTCGCTGGACGTGGCCCCCACCTTGGCGAGCAGCTCCAGGGCCTCGTCGTAGCAGCCATGGAGGTCTCCGATGACGATGGTGCGGGGGGACATGACTGAGGGTTCCTTGGAAGCGGGAGGAGGGTGGGCAGGCGCCCGAAAAGCGATGCGGCCAGGGACGGGGGGGCCCCGCGTTCCTGACCGGGAAATTCCCGTTCTCCCTCCCGGCCGGCCCCGGGGATAATCCTGTCAGGAAGTTGGCGACCCTGGCGTCGGGCCTTGTGGGTGCCACGACTGTCCGGTCGTCCGGGTGGCCTGGGCACCCCTGCTCCACTCGGAGGCTGCCTGCGGATGCCAACGTGGTACCTTGCCGCGCGACATCCCTGTAATCCCATCTCCCGGGGCGGGTCTCCGGGCACAGCTCCCAGGTCCTTCCGGTGTTCGAGCAGCTCACGGATGACGAATTGTTCGCGGAGGTGGTCCGCCGCCGCGCCACGGGCGAGCCCATTGGGGGCCCGCTCGGAGCGTTGGTTCAGCGGTGGAGCCGGCCTGCCCGGTACGTCATCAGCAAGATTCAGGCGAGCTACGGTCGCGGTTCCCCAGCGGACGGCGACGAGCTCTATCAGGACGCGGTCGGCAAGTTCCTCGACCGCGGGCTGGACCAGTTCCGTGGCATCTCCCAGCAGATGCCGGGCCGGAGTGCGTCTCCCAAGACGTTCTTCCTGCGCATCGTCAAGCACGTGGCCATCGACTTCTACCGGAGGCACCGCGAGGAGCTCGCGGCGCCCTCGTCGGACCCCGATGACGTCATGGAAGAGCCGCCTTCCGAGCGGGCTCGCGCTGTCGAGATGGGCAGGAGGACGGAGGAGCGCGCGGACGCCCAGGAGCTGTACTGGGCCGCGTTCGCACGGCTCCAGCAGGAGCACCCCAAGGAGGCCTCGGCATGGGAGCTGTATCACCACGAGGACGTGGAGGATCACGAGGAATGCGCGCGTCGGCTGAACATCACCGTGGTCAATTCCTACAAGCGCGTCAGTCGCGCGCAGGCCTACTTGAAGCTCTACCTGCTGGATCTCCAGCGCGAGTCGCCACGAGGGGAGGAAGCGTGAGCCTCCTTCCCGGCCACACCCCGGGGTATTCAGGAGGAATGAAGTCATGAAGACCGAAGCCATGTCTCGCTATGCCGCCCGTCGCTCCCAGCTCACCGACGCGACTGTCCCCCCAGGAGTCGTCCTCGAAGCCGCCGGAGATTTGTTGAGGCGGGCGACCCGGTGGGGGACCGAAGGTGTGGAGGCGGCCCTGCGAGGCCTCGGTCGACCGGAAGTGGAGACCTGGCTCCAGGCGCAGAAACCGCAGGCGCTCCAGCCCGTGCTGTTGAGGGCCGCGGAAGAGGCGATGGAGGTGGCGCTGGACGGTGGGGAGGAGGCCGAGGTGTGGCGCGCCTCGGCGCTGGAGGGACTTGCCGCTCGTGACAGGGCCGCCTCGCAGGCATTTGCCCTCGCCGCCTGGGAGGGCTTGCATGGCGACTTGCAGGGGGACGCGGCGCGAAATCGAGACCGCTTCCTCGAGTCGCTCGGGAGCCTGGACGCGCTGCTGCTCCCCAGAGCCCGTTGGTTCATCCCCCTCAACCCCGAGCGTCGCCAGGAGCAAGCGCTCCTCGAGCCCTCGGAGCAGGACAAGGCCTGGTGGTTCGGTGCCCGGGCCGGCTGCGATGACCTGGTGGCGACGTGGACATCCGGCCCCCAGAGTCCCACCCCCCACATCCAGGGTTGCGCCGAGTGCCGCGCGGACATCGCGGACGCCGCGCCGGTGGATGCGCCTCCTCGTCGTCACCTCACACGGGACGATTTGTGGCGCTTCGACATGGGCCTGATGACGGCCGACGAGCGCGAGCGCGTGGACGCGCACACCGCGCGCTGTGGCGAGTGCGCCCAGGCGGTGCTGGCCCTGGGCGAGGGTGACGACGCGATTGAAGAGGCCCTGGAGATGGACGAGGGCGAAGCGGGCGTGGCCCCAGCCGCGCGCTCTTCCCGCGCCCCGGTGTCGCAGCGCCCGTCCTCGGCGCGCCACCCGGAGCAGCGCGAGGTGTTGGAGGAGCGGCGCGACTTCCGCGTGGTGCTGGTGCGCGAGCGTCAGCGCGTGCGGCTCCTGGTGCAGCCCCTGGCGGGCAGGACGGTGACGGCGGCGGTGTTCCTGAGCCCCGGCCGGCCCTCGCTCAAGCCCACGAACGGGCCCGAAGGTTTGTCGTTCGATTTGTCCTCGGCCTCCGCCACCGGCGCTCGCTCCGCGCACCTCTCGGTGCAGGCGGGCAACGACACGCTGGAGCGGGACTTCGCCTTCTGAAGGGCAGGCCCCGGTCGTCCCAGGGGGCCGCGCGCGGCCCTCGGGACTCCAGCGGCGCCCCCGCGGGCGACTACTGCGGCGGAGGGCTGACGCTCGGCGTGTTGAGCGCCTCGCGGCTGCGGACGGGCGGCTGCGGGATGGGGAAGTTGCGCGGGGGGACGACGCGGCGGAAGCCGTTGTCCAGGAAGCTCAGCACCAGCTGCGCGGTGGGCGGGCGGGTGCTCAGCGCGGCGCCGCACACGTCGACGAGGTCCAGGACGCGCGGACCTTCGGTCGTCACATAGCGGTTGCACGTGCTGTCCACCGGCGCGTCCTTGTCCCGGAGCAGCTGCCGCGTCAGCCGTCCCCACTTCATGGTGAGCGCATCCGGGCGGAGCTGGATGTCGACCAGGTCCTCGCCCCAGGTGCCCTCGATGCGGGTGAGCGACGTGCCGGCCTTCACGAGCAGGTCCACCTTCCGCTGGCCGAAGGTGCCCGTCACGGCGATGCCGTGCTCGAAGATCTCCTCGGAGAGGATGCTCACCCAGACGCCGTCCTGGCGCCGCGTGTACGGCTTGGCCGTCATGATACGGCCGTTGTTGAACCAGATGTCGCCCACGCGGCCCACGGGGACTTGGTCGTTCTTCGCGACGGGCGTGGGCTCGTCCAGTCCGGCCGGGCCGGTGGAGGCCACCAGCGGGCGCGAGGCGAGCAGGTCCGTCACGGCGACCGACTCGTCCACCACCTCGAAGCGCACGCCGTCCAGCCACGCCTGGCCGGTGCCGCTCATGATGAGGCCCGCCATGATGGTGGTGGCCTCCTTGGGCACGTCCAGCACCACCTCGTGGCGCTTGCAGCCGCGGGTGCCCACGAGCGCGCGCGACTGCATGTTGTCGAAGGCGAGCGGCTGCTTGGGGTCTGGCCCCTCCACGCGCATCCACAGGCCCGCCCAGCCATCCACGTCCTTCACGCGCGTGGCGGCGGAGAAGCGCAGCCGCTTGCCGCGGAAGTCCTGCGCGCCGAAGGCCTGCATGAAGGTGCCGTAGCCCGCCTCGTCGGGGCTCAGCGAGCGCAGGTACGCGCTGCGGCTGCCCTCGCACGGGGCGCTGGTGTCCACCCCCGCCTCGTAGCGCTTGGGAGCGCTCTCCGTGACGTACCAGCCCACCGGCAGCTTCGGGGTGCTGCCCGTCGGCTCGGCCAGGGCCGCGGGCGCGGCCAGGGCGAGCAGCAGGGCGGCGAGTTTCTTCCGGAAGTCCATGGCGGGCGTCCTCACAGCGACACGGGCTGGCGCGCGCTCAGCGCGCCCTCGGGGAGACCCGTCCGGGCCTCATAGCGGGGGACCTCGGCGATGCCCGAGGGGGTCATGACCAGCAGGCCCCGCTCCGCCGCCTTGCGCGTGCAGAACGCCTGCGTGGCCAGGTCCGGACAGGCCACCACGTTCGTCGGCGGCGCGTCCTCGTCCAGTCCGAGCGCCACCGTGGGCGCCAGCACCTCCCTGGGTTCCAGCTCCCTCGACCGCGTGGCCTTGCCCCCGGGCAGCAGCACCAGGGCCAGCGAGGCCGCCAGGGCCGCGATGGCGACGCCCGCGGCCGCGCGGCGCGTGTGCCAGCGGGCGGGCCGCGCCACGCGCTCCTCGCGGACGCTCCAGTCCTGGGCGACCTCGTTGAGCTGTTCGGACAGGAGCGCCTCTTCCTGCAGCAGCAGGGCGCAAGGCTCACACTCCAGCGTGTGGGCCTCCAACGTCGCCGCCTTCTCCGGGGCGAGCGCGCCCAGGATGTACTGCTCCGCGGCGTCGCGGGTCAGGTGGGGCTTAAGCATGGGTCTCCTCCTCGAGCGCGGAGCGCAGCTTCTTGCGCACCTCGCACAGGATCTGCCGCACGCGCTGGACGGAGAGTCCGACTTTCGCGGCGACTTCGGCATGGGGTAGCTCCTGGCCGTCACAGGCCAGGAGGAAGACGCTCCGCGCGCTCGGCGATACCTGGGCGAGCGCGGCATGGGCGCGGGACAGTTGTTCCTCGGACAGCAGGCGACGCTCGGCGGACACGGCCGGGTCCACCGGGTGCTGTCGCTCGGGCAATTCCTCCACCGCCCCGGAGATGGACTCTCGCCGGGTCCGGCGGGCATCGTCCGCGGCCAGGAAGGCCGCCTGGGTGAGGGCGAGGTTGGGCAGGCGCAGCTCCGTCAGCAGCCCACGCTGCTGTTGTTGGATGAGCCTCGCCCACGTCTCCTGGGCGAGCTCGTGGGCCCGGTCCACCCGGACGCCCCGGGCCAGGAGCGATACCACGACGCGGCGGTGGTGGCGCGCAACCAACGCGTCCCAGGCGGACCGGTCGCCGGCGAGCGCCTTGCGCGCCAGGACCTCCTCGTCCGCCCCGCGCGCCGCCTCCATCGGCTCCTCGGCTTCCCTCGCTAGTCGAACCGTCGTCATCCGCAGGCCCTGCACGGCTGCACTCATGCCGTCTTCCCGTCGCTCTGCTGCGTCTGGGGGCTCAGGCCGCTCCCCGGTCTCCGGGGAACGTACGTCCGTGGCGGACATATCGACGGGCGCCAGCAGGATGTGCGGAGGGGTGGCCAAAGGTCAGTTCGCGGCGGGGCTTTCCCCGGAGGGCCAGGGGAGGTTGGAGAGGCGGACGACGCCCTGGCACTGGCCGCAGACGCGGTCCTGGCTGTCGTAGACGCGGGCGGTGGCGAACAGCAGGGTGAGGCCCTGGCTGTCGATTTCGGCCTCCACGCGCAGGTGGTCGCCGGTGACCGGGCGCTGGAAGCTCATGGAGAGTTGCACGGTGGCACATCTCCTGGATGGGTCCACCAGCGCGCCGCTGGTGCCGATGGCGTAGTCGAAGAGGGCGGCGAGGATGCCGCCGTTGACGGCCGCGGCGCTGCCCACGCCGCCGCGGTGTTCGGGCTTGAGCTCGGGGATGGTGACCACCACCTTGCGACCCTCCGGGAAGGCGACCTGGGCGCCGAAGTGGCGCAGGGTGAGGCTCTGGTTGAACAGCTCGGCGTAGCGGTCCAGCGCGGCCTGGGAGGGCTTCGCCGGGGGGACGGAGGGGGCGTCGGACATGATGTCTGGCCCTATATACCCGAGCCTCGGCGCCCGAGGGACCGGCCGGGCGTGCCAGGGGGTGCGGAAGGACGCCCACCGGACGGTGAAAGACGTTAGAAGCAGGGGCTCCCCCCGAGTCGCCCGTGAACGCCCACGAATCCGCCCTCCTCGAAGACCTGAATGACCCCCAGCGCGAGGCCGTGCTGCACCATGGCGGCCCGCTCCTCGTCCTGTCGGGCGCGGGCAGCGGCAAGACGCGCGTCATCACCCGCCGGGTGGCGTACCTGGTGAAGGTCCACGAGGTGTTCCCCTGGCGCATCCTCGCCGTCACGTTCACCAACAAGGCGGCGCGCGAGATGCGCGAGCGCCTGGTGCAACTGCTGGGGCGTCAGGCGAACGACCTGGTGGTGAGCACGTTCCACTCCTCGGCCGCGATGATTCTTCGCCGGGAGGCGGAGCACGTGGGGCTCACCCGCTCGTTCGTCATCTACGACGACGGCGACCAGCTCAACGTCGTCAAGCGCGCCATGCGCGAGGCGGGGCTGGAGCAGTCCATGCAGCCGCGCGAAATCCTGAGCCGCATCGACCAGGAGAAGAACCAGGCCCGGCTGCCCGAGGACATGGAGGTGGAGCCCGGTGACGAGCGCGGGCTGCTCGTCCAGCGCATCTACCACGCGTACCAGGAGCGCCTGCGCGCGGCCAACGCGGTGGACTTCGGCGATTTGCTGCTGCTCTTGGTGACGCTCTTCCGCAAGCGGCCGGAGGTGCTGGAGAACTACCGGCGGCGCTTCCACCACGTGCTGGTGGACGAGTTCCAGGACACCAACCCCGTGCAGTACGCGCTGCTCAAGCAACTGGCGCCGCCGCCCTCGGCGAACCTCGTGGTGGTGGGTGACGACGACCAGTCCATCTACCGCTGGCGCGGCGCGGACGTGGACAACATCCTCAACTTCCCGCGCGAGTACCCCGGCGCCAAGGTGGTGAAGCTCGAGCAGAACTACCGCTCGGACCGGAACATCCTGGACGCCGCCTACGAGGTCATCCGGAAGAACACGCGCCGGATGGAGAAGAAGCTGTGGTCGGACCGGCCCGCGGGCCAGACGCTGCAGCTGATGCTCAACCGCGACGAGCGGATGGAGGCGCAGGAGGTCGCGCGGCAGATCCTCGCGCTCCAGCGGGAGGGCTTCATCAAGTTCTCCAGCATGGCGGTGTTCTACCGCGTCAACGCGCAGAGCCGCGTGCTGGAGGAGGCGCTGCGGCTGGCGCGCGTGCCGTACACGCTGGTGAGCGGGCGCAGCTTCTATGACCGGGCCGAGGTGCGGGACGCCTCCGCGTACCTGCGGTTGATGGTGAACCCGCGCTCGGACGCGGACCTGCTGCGCATCATCAACACGCCGGCGCGCGGCATCGGCGACACCACGGTGGAGCGAGTGGTGGACCATGCGAACACCCGCAACCAGAGCCTCTACGAGGTGCTCGCCGAGCCCGGGCTCATCCCCGCGCTCAACACCACCGCGGTGAAGCGGCTGCGCACGTTCCGCGGGCTGCTCGAGTCCCTGCATGTCTACGCGCAGGGGACGACGGACGCGGCGAGCGCGGTGGACGAGATGCTCCGCGAGACGAAGCTGGTGGAGACGCTGGTCGCCGAGGGCAGCGACGAGTCGACGACGCGGGCGGAGAACCTCCGCGAGTTCTTGGGCGCCGCGCAGGAGTTCGACCTGAACCGCGCCGCGGCGGCGGTGGCCGCGGCGTCCGGGCCTCAGGTCGAGGTGCCTCCGGAGGTGGACGCGGCGCCCCTGTCGGCGGACACGCCTCCGCTGCAGGCCTTCCTCGAGCAGATTTCGCTGGTGGGCGACGCGGACGCGGAGGTGGGCGAGGGCCGGGTGGCGCTGATGACGCTGCACGCGGCGAAGGGCCTGGAGTTCGACGCGGTGTTCCTCACGGGCCTGGAGGACGGCGTCTTCCCGCACTCGCGAGCGCTCAAGGGCGAGGACCCGGACAACGGCGAGGAGATGGCCGAGGAGCGGCGGCTCTGCTACGTGGGCTTCACGCGCGCGCGCAAGCGGCTCTTCGTGAGCCTGGCGCAGTGCCGCTCGCTGTTCGGTGAGCTGCGCTACAACCCGCCCAGCCGCTTCCTGCGCGACGTGCCTCCCAAGCTGTTCGGCATCAGCGAGCAGGACATCCCGGAGCCGCCCCGGCCCGCCCCCATGGCGGCGCCGCGCAAGCGGACCTGGGACGAGGACGACGGTCCGCGCATCGACCGCTCCTACTCACAGGCGTCGGACATGGACGGGGTGAGCGGTGATGTGCGCGGCATGCGCGTGCGGCACGAGCAGTTCGGCGTGGGCCGCATCGTCGCCGCGGACGGCTCGGGGCCCAACGCGAAGGTGACGGTGGAGTTCGGCGGCGCCGTGGGACTCAAGCGCGTCATCGCCCGCTTCCTGATGCCGGGGTAGCGGGGGGGCAGTCCGCGCCCGAGTGAGGAAGCCATGAGGGTCGACTGCCAGGTTTTTAGTCTGGTGCCTTTACCATTTGGCTACCCCTCCACGTGAGTGGAGGGGGCTGGATTCGAACCAGCAGAGTCCTGAGCGTGTAAGGCCTCGTCGGACGGGCGCGGATTCCGGTAGGGACGCGCGGGCACGAAGGCGCCTGACAGACACGGTTCGCTTCAGGGACTCTTCTCGAGCGGGCGCAGCTTCCAGGACAGCACCCGCCCGTCCTGGCCGAGCACGAACACCTGCTCCCCCTGGACCACCGGCGGCGAGCGCAGCGCCGTGTCGGTGCGCAGGGAGAACGCGCGCTCCCACGTCGGACGCTTGAGCGCCACCAGTCGCCCCTGCCGTCCCTGCGTGGGCACGAGGAGCAGCTCCCCGATGGCCTCGGCCACACGAGTGGTGAGCGGGTCCGGCAGCCCCATGCGCGCCAGCTCCTTCCCATCCGACGGAGACAGTCCCACCAGCACCGGTGCGTCCTGTGTCCGAGCCCCCACCCACAACATGCCCAGCGCCAGGGACGGCGGGCTCGTGAGCGAGTCCGCCACGGTCTTCTCCCAGAGCATCACGCCATCCTTCGCGCGCAGGCCCCGGACCTTGGACGCCTTCGTGACGAGGAACAGGGTGTCACCCTCCACCTCCAGGCCGAGCACGTCCCCCGTGGCCTGCCGCCAGAGCGGGGCGCCGTCCGTCAAGGACAGGGCCACGAGCCCCGTGCCGCCGAGCGCGACGATGAGCCGTCCGTCGGCCAGCACCGGCGCGGGGAGGCCACGGCTCGACTCCGGCGGAGCCTCCGTGGACTTGGGCGCGGGAGTCCTCCAGCGGACCTTCCCGGTGTCCACCGCGAGCGAACGCACCGCGCCATCCAGGGCCACCACGAAGAGGGACTGCCCATCCGGAGCCACGACCAGGGGCGTCAGGACGGGGGGCTCACCGGTGAGTCGCCAGCGCTCCGAGCCGTCCGCCAGGGAGAGGGACACCAGGTCCCCGGCCACCGTCCCGGCGATGACGCTGTCGCCCGCCACGACGGGGCACGTGGCCACCTCGCGCCCCAGGGCCACCCGCCATTGCAGGGTGCCCGTCCGGTCCAGGCGCACCACGGCGCCGGCCTCGTTGCCTGTGAGGACGCCGTCGGACAGCGACGTCAGGCCCGCGCGGGAGGATGCATCCGTGGAGTACCGGAAGGCCGTCTCCGCGGGTTCCCGACACCCCGCGGCCGACACCAATGTCAGGGCCAGGGCGAGGAGGGTGTGCCTGCATGGACACGCGCGGGGCGACATGGTTTGGAGGATGGCGTAAGGAAGGAAATTCGACCATGCCTACGATTCGTGACGACGAGATTCCCAGCGCCACCGGCATCCCTTCTGGAGCCCGGCGGACGGACTTCGTCCCGCCCCCCACGCTGGCGGTGACGGAGGAGCTGCTGCACGCGCTCCCCAAGACGGACCTGCACTGCCACCTGGATGGCTCCATGCGGGTGAAGACCATCCTCGAGTTGGCCGAGCAGCAGAAGGTGAAGCTGCCCGCGGACACCGAGGACGGCCTGGCGCGCGCCATCCACATGGGTGAGGTGTGCAAGAGCCTGGAGGAGTACCTGGTCGCGTTCGACGTGACGCTCTCGGTGCTCCAGACGGCGGACGCGCTCTACCGCGCGGCGTACGAGCTGGCGGTGGACGCGGCGGCGGAGAACGTGCGCTGGCTGGAGGTGCGCTACTCGCCCGCGCTGCACCTGCAGAAGGGCCTGAAGATGACCACGGTCATCGACTCGGTGCTCGAGGGCCTGCGCGTGGCCAAGCGCGAGACGGGCATCAAGTGCGGCGTCATCGTCTGCGGCATCCGCCACATCAACCCGCAGACGTCCATGCGGCTGGCGGAGCTGTCGGTGGCCTACAAGAACCGGGGCGTCATCGGCTTCGACCTGGCCGGCGCCGAGGCGAGCTTCCCCGCCAAGGACCACAAGGACGCCTTCCAGCTCATCCTCAAGAACAACGTCAACTGCACCGCGCACGCCGGTGAGGCGTACGGCCCCGAGTCCATCTCCCAGGCCATCCACAACCTGGGCTCGCACCGCATCGGCCACGGCACGCGGCTGCGCGAGGACGGGGACCTGCTCAACTACGTCAACGACCACCGGATTCCGCTGGAGGTCTGCCCCACCTCCAACGTGCAGACGGGCGCGGTGTCCAGCCTCCAGGCGCACCCGCTGAAGTTCTACTTCGACTACGGCCTGCGGGTGACCATCAACACCGACAACCGCCTCATCACCGACACCACGGTGACGAAGGAGCTGTGGGTGGCGCACAAGGAGCTGGGGCTGTCGCTGGACGACCTGGCGACCATCATCGTCTCCGGCTTCAAGAGCGCCTTCCTCCCGTTCCGGGAGAAGCAGGACATGCTGCGGCTGGTGAACGAGGAGATCGCCAACACGTTGGTGGCCTTCGACAAGAAGCGGCATGTGCCGGTGAAGCAGCCGGCGTGATGGCGTAGCCTCCACCGTGCGCGCGGCGTCATCGGCCGCGCGTCGGTGGCCAGGCAGGCGGCGCTCTCCCGGGCCTCCTGGTGTCATGGCCCGGGACGGAGGCGGACATGGACCTGGAGCTGGGTGGCAAGGTGGTGCTGGTGACGGGAGGCTCGGACGGGCTGGGGGCGGCGGTGGCCCGGCGGCTCGTGCGGGAGGGGGCGAAGGTGGCCCTCTGTGCCCGGGGCGCGGAGCGGCTGGCGGCCACGGCCGAGGCGCTGAGGGCCGAGGGTGGGGACGTGCTCGCGGTGCAGGCGGACGTGTCCAAGGCGTGGGAGGTGGAGCACTTCGTCGACGCCGCGCATGCGAGGTGGGGCAGGGTGGACGCGCTGGTGAACAACGCCGGAACCGCGGCGGCCCGGCCCTTCGCGTCGGTGTCGGACGCGGATTGGGAAGCGGACCTGCAGCTCAAGTTGTTCGCGGCCGTGCGCGCGTCGCGCCATGTGCTGCCGCTGCTGGGCGAGGCGGGTGGTGGCGCCATCGTCAACGTGCTGGCGATTGGGGCGAAGACGCCGGGCGCGCAGTCGACGCCGTCGTCGGTGTCGCGCGCGGCGGGCCTGGCGCTCACCAAGGCGCTGTCGAAGGAACTGGGGCCGAGCAACATCCGCGTCAACGCGGTGCTGGTGGGCATCATCGAGAGTGGCCAGTGGGTGCGCCGGGCGCAGGAGCTGGGCAAGTCGGTGGAGACATTCCAGGCGGAGATGGCGCGCAACGCGGGCATCCCCCTGGGGCGCGTGGGGCGCGCGGAGGAGTTCGCGGACGTGGTGGCCTTCCTGCTGTCGCCGCGAGGTGGCTACATCAGCGGCGCGGCCATCAACGTGGATGGCGGGCTGTCCGGCGCGACGTAGGGGTGCACGGGCGAAGGACGTCGTCAGGTTCGTGGACCCACGGCGTCCCTGCGCGCTGAGGATGGCCTTCGGGCCGTCCGGCGACCGCGGCTGCTGACCCAAGGTCCACCATCTCCTCCGCCACGTCTCCCCGGGGCGCTCGCACGCGAGCCCTCGGGGCATTCCCGAGTTGGTCATGCAGCCGAAACTGAATCGGCTCCTGCGGGCGCTTGCCCGCGAGGGGCTCGAGGTGACCTATGACGGTCGCCTCTACTCCGTGCGCCTCATGGGTGACGCGAACGCGCCGCCCGCCGAGGTGCTCCTCCCCCCGGACCTGCCCGTCGAGGGCAAGGCCTTCCAACAACTCGCGCACCTCGCGGCCCTGAAGCACCCTGGCGGCGGAGAGGTCCTCCGTGTGCGCGCCACCCCCGACTTCCACCCGGGTGACTCCGGCGTGGCCATCGGCTCGGTGCTGCACACGCGGGGACTCGTCGTCCCCGGCGCCGTGGGCACCGACATCAACTGCGGCATGCGCCTGCACGTCGCCGACCTGTCGGTGGAGGACTTCCTCTCCCGCCGCGACGACTTCGTCGAGCGCATGAAGGGCCACTACTTCTTCGGCACGCGGGACGTCGCCATGTCCTCGCGCGCCTCCACCGCGCTCCTGCGTGACGGCCTCCCCGGCTGGCTCCTGGAGACGCTGGACACGCCGCTGGGCTGCGCTCGAGGCGCGGACCTGGCGCAGCTCGACGCGGAGATGGACCGCGTCCACCTGGGCGGCGCGCTGCACGGCAACCCGACCTGGGCACCCGACGCACTCACCCGCGAGGGCGTGGTGCGCGACGCGGGCCTGGCCACCATCGGCGGAGGCAATCACTTCGTCGAGGTGCAGCGCGTGGAGGCCGTCGAGGACCGCGCGCGGGCCTGGGCTTGGGGCGTGCGCGAAGGACAGCTCGCGTTCATGATTCACTCAGGCAGCCGAGACGTGGGCAAGCACGTGGGCGTGGCCTGGCGGGAGCGCACTCGCAAGGCCTGGCCCCAGGGTGCGCCCTTCCCGGAGAGCGGCATCCTCCCTCTCGCCGACGAGGCGCTCGTCGCCGGCTACCTGGAGGCCGAGGCCACCGCCGCCAACTACGCCTTCCTCAACCGGCTGCTGCTCGCGGAGCTGTTGCGCCAGACGCTGCGCGAGCTGTTCGGGGACGTGGAGGCGCCACTCGTCTACGACGTGCCCCACAACCTCACGCTCCCGTACGAGGGCGGGTGGCTGGCGCGCAAGGGGGCCTGCCCCGCGGGCGACGGGCAGCCCGTCATCATCCCCGGCTCCATGGGCGCCACGTCCTTCCTCCTGGTGGGGTGCGGTGACGCGCGGGCGCTCGAGTCCGCGTCGCATGGGGCGGGCCGCGCCCGCTCACGCTTCTCCATGTCGCGCGGCGGAGCGGACCACAGCGAGGCGGCGCTGGGCCTGTCCGGCGTGGACTGCATCTCCCTGCGCGCCGAGCGCCGCGTGGAGGAGGCCCCCGCCGCCTACAAGCCCATCCGTCCGGTGGTGGACTCCCAGGTGGAGGCGGGCATCGTCCGTGAGGTCGCGCGCCTGGCCCCGCTGCTCACCTTCAAGGCCTGAGCTACAACGGGGACGGGGCGTGCCATTTTCCTTGGTCCACGCCCCGTCCCCTGGCTGGAATGCGCCCCACGCGCGTGGGCCCGGGCCCACCCTTCACGCAGCAAGGGAGAGACAAGGACATGGAGAACACCTACGGAGCTCCCGCGGGAGACGGCTTTCCCCGCTCCAACCCCAAGGACGCCGTGTCGGTGCCGGCCATCCTGCTCATGGTGCTGGCCGGCGTGAGCCTGCTGTGGGCCATCGTCAGCCTGCTGTCGCCGGTGAACCCGGACGACCTGGAGCAGCTCTTCAACAACCCGGCGCTCGCGCCCTATCGCGACAGCCTGGAGCAGAACCGCGCCCTGCTCACCTCCACCAGCTCCTTCGCGGGTCGGCTCGTCTGGTACGGCCCCGTCATCGTGCTCAACGCGTTCGCCTTCTTCGGCGCGCTGAAGATGAAGCGGCTGCAGAACTGGGGGCTCGCGGTGGCTGGTGGCTTCGCGTCACTGGTGCCATGCTGTGGCACCTGTGGCTGCCTGGCGCTGCCCATCAGCATCTGGGCCCTGGTGGTGCTCTTCAAGCCCGAGGTGAAGGCCGCCTTCAGATAGGCGCGGGCGCTCCCGTGGTGGCCCCACGGCGCGTCGGCAGCGCGGGCCTGCGCTTCTGCATCCGCACGCAGGCCAACTGCACCCGCGCCGTCAGGGGCCGCCGCGCCTCGTGCAGCGACACGTAGCCCCGGTGACGGTAGAAGTCCTCCGCGTTGAGGCTCGCGTCCAGGCCCACCTGGGGACTTCCGCCACCCCAGGCCACCGACTCCAGCGCGGCGAGCAGGCTGGAGCCCACGCCGTGGCCCACCTGGTCCGGAAGCACGTACAGCGCCTCCAGCTCCCCGTTGAGCGAATCCAGCTGGCCGAAGCCCACCAGCCGCCTGTCCCGCTCCGCCACCAGCACGGTGCGCGGCCGGTCCGGGCGCAGATAGCCCTCCGGCCGCAACAGCCGCACCCAGGTGCTCAGCTCGTCGGGCGCATAGACGCCCTGACACAACGTCCCCACCGCCTCGGTGTGGACGCGCCACAGGGCGCGCCGGTCCGAGTCCCGTGCTGGCCGCAGGTGGAGGCCGCCCGACGCGCCCATGGCCGCCTCACGTCACCTTCATGCCCTTGGGAATCACCACCACGCCATCCGGCGTGACGTGGAAGCGCCGCTTGTCCTCCACCGGGTCGTAGCCAATCGTCGTGCCCGGCGGAATCTCCACGTTCTTGTCGATGATGGCCTTCCGGATGCGGCTGCGACGGCCGATGGTGACGTTCTCGAAGAGGATGGACGCCTCCACCTCCGAGTAGGAGTTGACGCGCACCTTCGGGGACAGCACGGAGCGGTTCACCTTGCCGCCGGAGATGATGCAGCCCTCGGCGATGAGGGAGTCCGTGGCGTGGCCGACCCTCTGGTTGTCCTGGTCCGCGAACACGAACTTGGCCGGCGGGTAGTTGTTGGCCTGCGTGTGGATGGGCCAGCGGTCGTTGTAGAGGTTGAAGATGGGGTCCACCTCCACCAGCTCCATGTTGGACTGGTAGTACACGTCGATGTTCCCCACGTCCCGCCAGTAGCCGCGCTCCTTGCCCTCCTGCCCGGCAATCTCGTTGGTGGCGAAGTCGTACACGTACACCGGCGCGTACTTGTAGAGCTCGCTGATGATGGACTTGCCGAAGTCGTGCGCGCTCGCCTCGTTGGCGGCGTCACGCACCACCTCCTGCACCAGGACCTCCGTGGTGAAGAGGTAGTTGCCCATGGAGGCCAGGCACATCTTCGGGTTGCCCGGCATGGGCGGCGGGTCCTTGGGCTTCTCCAGGAACTGGCGCATGCGCCCGTCCGGACCCACGTCGATGATGCCGAACTCGCGGCCCTGCTCGATGGGCACGGGGATGGCGGCCACCGTGCACGCGGCGCGCTTGGACACGTGGAAGTCGAGCATCTGCCGCGTGTCCATCCGGTACACGTGGTCCGCGCCGAAGACGAAGATGAAGTCGGGCTCCTCGTCGGTGATGATGTTGAGGTTCTGGTAGATGGCGTCCGCGCTGCCCTTGTACCAGTCCGTGCCCGTCCGCATCTGCGCGGGCACCGCCTCCACGTAGTGGCCCAGGAAGGCTGACATCCGCCAGGCGCGGGACAGGTGGTTGTTGAGCGAGTCGCTCTTGTACTGGGTGAGGACCTTGACGCGGTAGACGCCGGAGTTGGTGAAGTTCGACAGGGCGAAATCGATGATGCGGTAGCGCCCCCCGAAGGGGACGGCGGGCTTGGCCCGCTCACGGGTGAGGGGCTCCAGGCGCGTGCCCGCGCCGCCCGCCAGAATCATCGCCAGGACTTTGGACATAGGTGGTCCGGACGTTAGTCCGCCCCCCTCGGGCGACAAGGGCGCCGAGGCCTGCTCGGCTGCCTTCGTTGAGTGCCCAACCGCCCGCCCACGTCCTCCTCACCGGGCTGGACCCTCCAGATGTGGGACATCGGCGCCCCCGGGACTCGGGCGGGGCGCCGGGAAGCGCGGTTCCCACCGGGGTTGCTTGGCTTCCGAAAACGGGGTCGTGCTAGCCTTGGCGGCGATGTCAGGCGACGAAACGCGCGTCACCAAGATTTCCTCCCTGGATCTGCGCCCGGAGCGCAGCACCGAGTGCTGCCTCGTGCAGATTCACGGCCCGGAGCTCGGCAAGAAGTACCTTGTCGACGACTCCGAGCTGACCATTGGCCGGGACCAGCACAACCACATCGTGGTGGACCTGGACAACGTCTCCCGTCGGCACGCCCGCGTGCTGGGGCGGGGCGGGAAGATGCTGGTGGAGGATTTGGGCTCCACCAACGGCACCTACCTGAACGACCAGGAGGTGCTCCAGGCCCAGCCCCTGCGCAGCGGCGACCTCATCAAGGTCGGCGGCTCCATCTTCAAGTTCCTCGATGGCGACAACATCGAGACCCAGTACCACGAGACCATCTACACGCTGACCATCGCGGATGGCCTCACCGGCGTGAACAACAAGCGCTTCTTCCTCGAGTACCTCGAGCGGGAGATGGGGCGCTCCAGCCGGTACAAGGGCACGTTGTCGCTGATGATGTTCGACATCGACCACTTCAAGCAGATCAACGACGTCCACGGGCACCTGGCCGGGGACTACGTGCTGCGGGAGCTGGCCCAGTCCGTCAAGCGGCTGGTGCGCCGCGAGCAGTGCTTCGCGCGCTACGGCGGCGAGGAGTTCGCCGTGGTCATCCCCGAGGACGGGCCGGACAAGGCGCGCCTGTTCGCGGAGAAGATTCGCAAGCTCATCGCGGAGAAGGCGTTCGTCTACGACGAGAAGGAGATTCCGGTCACCATCTCCATCGGCGTGGCGGAGATGACCGGCGACATGACGGAGCCCACGCACTTCATCAAGGTCGCGGACGCCAACCTGTACAAGGCGAAGAAGACGGGCCGCAACAAGGTGGTGGGCTGAGCATGGCGCAGGGCGAGGCGGGTCCCTCGGTGCTCGCGCGGCTGGTGCTCGTGCTGCTCGGCGTGAGCTTCCTCGGCGCGGCCTGGGTGTGGGGACACCGCTCGGAGCCCTGGGCGGAGCAGCTGGTGGAGCGCGCCCGCCAGACGGTGGGCCGCTAGCCTCCGGAGCGGGCGACCTCTTTTCGAGGCTCCTCCGTGTGACGGCGCGGTCCCGATGGAATCGATAGGTGAGGGAAGCGTCGCGCCCGCGTCCGGGCCGCCAGGGGTGTGTTGTCAGGAGTCGGCGGCGTGGCCGTCGGCGGGCTCGGCGCCGACCTGGGGCATCCAGGGGCAGCGCGTCGCCGCGAGAGCGGGGGACCCACGATGATGACGACGGAGCAGGACATGTCGGGCCCGGTGCCCGCACGGGCGGGACGGCGGGAGTGGACGGGGCTGGCGGTGCTCGTGCTGCCCACGCTGCTCATCTCGGTGGATGTCACGGTGTTGTACCTGGCGCTGCCGCAGCTCAGCTCCCAACTGGGCGCGAGCAGCACGCAGCAGCTGTGGATCATGGACATCTACGGCTTCATGCTCTCCGGGCTGCTGGTGACGATGGGCACGCTGGGGGACCGCATCGGCCGGCGCAAGCTGCTCTTGATTGGCGCCGCGGGGTTCTGCGTGGCGTCGGTGGTGGCGGCGTACTCGCAGAGCCCGGAGATGCTCATCGCGGCGCGCGCGGCGCTGGGCATCGCGGGGGCCACGCTGATGCCCTCCACGCTGGCGCTCATCAGCAACATGTTCCAGGCGCCGGGCCAGCGCTCGGTGGCGATTGCCGTGTGGCTCAACTGCTTCCTCATCGGCATGGTCATCGCGCCGCTGCTCGGGGGCTGGATGTTGGAGCACTTCTGGTGGGGCGCGGCGCTGCTGTTGGGCGTGCCGGTGATGGTGGTGCTGCTCCTGACGGCGCCCGCGCTGTTGCCCGAATACCGGGATGCCTCGGCGGGGCGGCTGGAGCTGACGAGCGTGGTGCTGTCGCTCGCGGCCATCCTTCCGACCATCTACGGCATCAAGGAGCTGGCGCGGCACGGCTGGCACGTGGAGGCGCTCGTGGCGTTGGGGGTGGGGCTGGGGATGGGCGTGGTGTTCGTGCGGCGGCAGTTGAGGCTGGAGCACCCGCTGCTGGACCCGAGGCTGTTCGCCAATCGCGCGTTCAGCTCCACGCTGCTCATCCTGCTGCTGGTGGCCATCGTCACCGGCGGCATGGGGCTCTTGATTCCGCTCTATCTCCAGATGGTGGCGGGGCGCACGCCGCTGGAGGCGGGGATGTGGATGGTGCCGCAGATGCTGGGGATGATGGTGGGCTCGTCGCTGGGGCCCTTCATCGTGCGCCGCATGCGGCCGGGCTGGGTCATGGCGGCGGGACTGGCGCTCTCCAGCGTGGGCTACCTGGTGATGACCCAGGTGGACAGCGTGGGTGGACCCGTCGTGTTGGTCATCGGCTCCGTCATCGTGACCATGGGGCTCGCGCCCATGGCGGTGTTGGGGACGGACCTGGTGGTGGGCTCGGTGCCGCCGGAGAAGGCGGGCTCGGCCGCGTCCACGTCGGAGACGGCGAATGAGCTGGGTGTGGCGCTGGGCGTGGCCATCCTGGGCAGCTTCGCCACGGCTGTCTACCGGCGGAACATGGCGGACGCGGTGCCGGCGGGAGTTCCGGACGGCGTGGCGGACAGCGTGCGGGAGAGCATCATCGGCGCGGTGACGACGACATCGTCGCTCCCGGCGGGACTGCGTGACGCGGTGCTCGCGCCCGCGCGGGAGTCCTTCACGCAAGGCATCAACATCGCGGCGGGGCTGGGCGTGGTCGTCTTCGCGTCACTCGCGGTGGTCGCGGCGGTGATGCTCAAGAACGTGCGCGCGGGGCAGCACTGAGCGGGTCTCCCCGCTCGTGCCACGGGTGGCTCACGTCCCGTCGCGCAGCTCGCCGAGGCGGCCCTTGGTGCCGGGGAGGCTGCCAGGAGGCAGCTTCGCGTAGATGTGCTTCACCGTGTCCGCGAGCGTCCCCTGCGCATCCCTCGCGCGGAAGCCCAGCTCGGCCTCGGCCTTGGCGGCGTCCAGCCAGAAGTAGTGCTCGCCAATCTCCACTTCCTGCGGGTCCAGTGGCGCGGGCGTGCCGCGCACCTTGGCCCAGCGCTCCAGCAGGTGGCCGCCCAGGATGTTCACCTGTTTGGGCAACTTGAGCCGGGGCGCGGACACCCCCGTGAGGCGCTCGAGACGGTGGAAGAACTCCGTCATCGTCATGTTCACGCCCATCAGGTGGCGGCCGTACACCTCGCCCCGCGTGAGCGCCTGGAGGAACGCGTCCGCCGCGTCGCGCACGTCCACGAAGGACATGCCGCCACCCGGCATCGCCGGAATCTCCCGGTTGAGGAACTTCACCACCGTCCACGTGGAGGACAGCCGGTCATCCCCGGGCCCCATCAACAGGCTGGGGTTGAGCACCACGAGCGGAATCGAGTGCTTGCGGCAGTACTCCAGCGACAGCTTCTCTTCGTAAATCTTGGACAGGTAGTACGGCCAGCGCGCCACCACCGTGAGGGGGTAGTCGGCGGACTCGTCGAGCACCGCCTCCTCCTTCGACACCGCCGTGGTGCCGGAGGTGGACGCGAGCACCACGCGCTTCACACCCGCCTCGCGCACGTCACGCAGGAGCTCCCGCGTGCTGTCCACGTGCAGCTCGAACATCTTGCGCGCGTCCTTCGGCTGGAAGGAGACGAGCCCGGCCAGGTGGTACAGGCCCTCCACGCCGTCGAGCGCGCGGCGCACCGCGTCCCGGTCCTTCAAGTCTCCCGCGACGTACTCGGTGCCCTCGTACGCGGGCCCCGTCGGACGCGAGCGCCCGATGAGGCGCACCGTGTGCCCGGCCGCCACCAGCTTCGGCACCAGATGCGCGCCGAGGAACCCCGTGCCTCCCGTCACCAGCAGCTTCACGAGTTCTTCCCTCCCGGCGCGTCATGCGCGGGCATGACCTGCACGTCCACCGAAGGAGGCGCGTCCAGGTGCAGCACCCGTCCGTCGCGCAGCTCCCGCACCGCGTCCTCGGCGATGCGCGTGGCGTAGCGGTAGCTCTCCGAGCGCGCCATGCCCTGCGTGCGCGCGCGCAGCGCCTCGTGGCCCAGCGCGGGACCGATGCTCACCTTCAGGTCCTTCGACTTGGGGAACACGCTGCCCTTGGGCAACGCATCGAACGCCCCGTGGATGTACAGCGGCAGCACGTCCACCCGGTACGTGAGCGCCAGGTAGCCCAGCGTGGACTTGAACTCCTGCAGCTCACCGGTGGGCGAGCGCGTGCCCTCCGGGAAGATGAGGACGTTGAAGCCCTGGCGCAGCGCCTCGCCCGCCTGACGCAGCGACTCGCGCAGCGAGCCGTGCCGTTCAATCGGCACCAGGTTGGTGAAGTTCTCGAACCACGCGCGCTTGAGCGGCGTGTCGAAGAAGTAGTCGCGCGCGGCCAGCGACACCAGCCGGTCTCCCTGCTCCTCCAGCACCACCCGCACCAGGCCCGCGTCCAAGTGGCTGGCGTGGTTGGCGATGACCAGGAAGTTGCGGTTCATCGGGATGAAGGGACGGCCCGTCACCTTCACGTCGAACACGCCGCCGTAGAGGACCTTCTGCCCGAAGGAGAGCAGCTGCCGGCCCACGTCCGCGACGACGTCCGGCACCGGAATCTCCACCTCCTCCGCCTTCGCGTTCTGCTTGGAGATGTCCTTCGCCCGAGTCTCCGCCGACGGCCGCTTCCCGGACGCCACCACCAGCTTGCGCAGGTCCTCCACCGTCTGCACCTGCGTCAGGTCATCGATGGCCGGCAGCGGCACACCCGCGGCCTCCAGCGCGCTGGACAGCTCCGTGAGCATCAGCGAGTCGAAGCCCAGCTCGCCCGTCAGGTTCGTCTCCGGCCGCACGCTCGCCACCGGCTTGTGGCTCACCTCGGCGATGAGCGGGAAGAGCCAGTCGGCCACGCCGCCCGTCGTTGTCGCCGCCGCGGACACCTTCTCGCGCGCCTTGGTGGCGGAGGCGGCCATGCGCTCCAGCCGCTGCAGCTCCTCCACCACCAGCTTGCGCTTCACCTTGCGCGTGGAGGTGCGCGGCAGCTCGCCGTCCCAGAAGCGCAGCACCTTCGCGCGACGGTAGAAGGGCATGCCCGCGCCCGTCTTGCGGAAGTGCTCCTCCAGCTCGCGGCGCACCTCCTCGCGGGGGCGGTCGCCGTAGTCCGGCACGCACAGACACGCCACCTTCTCGCCGCCCGCGTCGTCCGGCAGGCCGACGACGGACAGCTCCTTGATGTGCGGGTGCTCCTGGTACAGCTCCTCGAGCTCGTCCGGGTAGATGTTCTTCCCGTTGTGGTCGATGATGACGTCCTTGGCGCGGCCCACCAGGTACAGCCGCCCCTCGGCGTCGACACGGCCCAGGTCGCCCGTGTGCAGCCAGCCCTCCTTGAGGACGGCCTCCGTCGCCTCGCGGTCGCCGAAGTAGCCCGCCATCACGTTGGGGCCCTTGGCCAGCACCTCGCCGATGCCGTCGTTGTCCGGGTTGAGGATCCTCACCTCGACGCCCGTGAGCGGCTTGCCCACCGAGCCTGGCGTGCGCTTGTTGCCCGGGTTCGCCACCGCGAGCACCGGCGCCGCCTCCGTCAGGCCGTAGCCCTCCGTGATGTTGAAGCCCAGCTCGTGGAAGGCCTTGTGGACCTCCTCGGGCAGCGCCGAGCCTCCGGACACCAGCACCTTGATGCGACCGCCGAACTTGCGGTGCACCGGCCAGAACAGGAGCTTGCCCAGGTTGATGTCGGCCCGGTTCCGCAGCTCGCCGTGCGTGGCCATCATCGCCTTGATGGCCTGCTCGACGATGGGCGGACGGCTGGCGAACTCCTGCGTCATCTTGCGGTGGAGCAGCTGCCACAGGGCCGGCACGCCAATCATCGCGCTGATGCGGCCCGTCTCGAAGACCTCGCCCAGCCGGTCCGACGTCAGCTCATCGATGTACGTGATTTCCGCGCCGCGCGAGAACGGGGTGAGGAAGCCCGCGGAGAACTCGAAGGTGTGGTGCAGGGGCAGCACGGACAGCACGCCGTCGCCCACGCCCACGTCGAACACCCCCGCGAGCTTCGCCACCAGCGAGGCGAAGTTGCGGTGCGTGAGCATCACGCCCTTGGGCGTGCCCGTCGTGCCGGACGTGAAGATGAGGCTCGCCAGGTCATCCGCCGAGGCCGACTTGCGCACCGTGCCGATGCGGTCGTCCTTCGCAGCAGGGTCGCCCGTCATCGCCTGCGCCAGGCTCGCGATGAGGACCGAGTCCCCCAGCGCGCCGAACAGGCCGGGGAAGTCGCGCGCCGCGTCCTCGGACATGAGGCACACCTTCGCCTCCGCCCGCTTCGCGATGTTGATGACCTCCGCCTCGCTCAGGCCCGGGTCCACCGGCACCATCGTGGCGCCCGCGCGGAGGATGCCGAAGAAGCACGTGCCCCACTCGGGCCGGTTCTCCGACACCAGCAGCACCCTGTCCCCGGTCTTCACGCCCGAGCTGAGGAGGAAGCTGCCCACGCGCGCCGCGTAGCGGTGCACCTCCCCGAAGGTGAAGCGCTCCTCCTTCTCGCCCGACACCATGCGGAAGGCCACCCGGTGCCGGTACGCATGCACCGTCGCCTCGAACATCTCGAGCAAGTCACGGTGCGCGGGGATGACGGTGCGCTTCTCGCGCTCCTCCTCCAGGCCGGGGAACACCCACTTCTCCAGGCCCGGCAGGTGCGTCTCCATGAAGTACGCGCGCCAGTCGATGTGCTCCGGGTCCCACGGAATCTTCAGCCGGTCCGCGTGGGCCATGCGCTCGTAGACCGAGCGCGTGTTGTCGCAGCGGAAGACGTAGCGGTTCTCGTAGAGGAAGGGGAGGAACAGGTCCGTCATCGCGATGAGGCTGGCGTTGCCGTCCACCACCCCGTCGAGCGACACCTTCGCCTTGTCCAGCATGGCCTGCACGGCGGGCGCGCCCCAGGCGGGCCGCACCTCGTCGATGGCCTTCTTCAGGAACTTCGCGCCGCGCACCAGCATGGGCGCGCTGAACAGCTCGAACTCGAGCTTGCTCACCGGCTGCGGCTCCAGCCTGGAGCGCAGCGAGTTGAGCACCGCGTTGCCCGACTCGCGGTTGCGGTAGTAGCGCCGACGGTACAGGCCCACCAGCTCCACCGAGCGGCTGGCGTAGAACGGGTTCACGTCGCCGGACGCGAGCTGGTACACGCGCCGCTCCTCCACCTGGATGGAGTGCGCGGTGATGCCGAGCGTCGCCCCCGCCACCTGGTCCACCGGGATGATGTCCAGGATGGTGTTCTCACCGGCGGGGATGCCGCCCGGGCCCTTGATGCCGGCGAAGGCCAGCGGCGCGGACGTGGTGAAGCCCTCGTTCCAGCCGGGGAAGGGGAAGTGCCGCGCGCTCTCCACGATGGAGGGGCGCACAATCGCGTAGCGAAGCCCCGGCGTGGCGGCGATGACCTGCTCGCCCAGGGACTTCGTGTACGTGTACGTGTTGGGCCAGCCCCAGTGCGCCGCGCGCTCCATGCCCGCGCGCACCAGCTCGCCGCTCAGCCACAGCTTGCGCTCACGGCCCACGGCCAGCCGCAGCGTCTTCTCGTCGTTGACGTCGCGGCCCTCCTCGGCGAGCCGGTCCAGCGCCTTCTTGCGGAAGGTGGACGTCAGCGCGCGGTCATCGGCCTGCTCGCGCAGCCGCGCCACAATCCGCTCCGCGTCCTTCAGCTCCTGCTCCAGGCTGAAGTCGCGCCCGTCCAGCTCGTCCTTCTTCGGGAAGTAGCCGCGCACCTCCTCGTCCTCGAAGACGAGCCCGTCGCGGTTGCCCGCCACGAAGGAGGTGGACATGTGGATGAGCGGCACGCCCCAGCGCAGCGCCAGCTCCACCGCGTACTTCACGCCGTGGGTGTTGACGTTGAGGCCCACCTCCAGCGACGGGTTGAAGGACACCAGGCCCGCGCAGTTGACGAAGGCGTGCACCTGGCCCGTCAGCTCCGCCACCCGCGACTCCTCCATCCCCACCCAGGGGTCGGTGATGTCGCCGTCGATGACCTCGCACTTCTTGCGCAGGAACTCGAGCGCGCCCTCCTCGCCGTAGGTGTCGCGCAGCGGCTGGAAGGGCTCGCTCGTCGCCACCTTGTCGAAGAAGCGCCGCTCGGCGGAGGCCGCGCTGCCCTTGCGGACGAGCACGTACACCCGCTCCAGCTCCTGCCCGTAGCGGTGCAGCAGCATGGACAGCGTCACCTTGCCCACGAAGCCCGTGGCACCGGCGAACAAGAGGCGCTTGCCGGTGAAGACCTGGGAGACGTTCAGCTCGGGAAGCGGTGACATGTCCGTCCTCACTTCACGTCCACCATCACCGTGGGGGCGATGCGAAGCAGGCTGATGGTGGCCGAGCGGCCCATGAAGCCGCGCGCCTCTTCAATGGCCTCGGTGAGCGTGTCGGTGCGGTCCCAGCCGAGCAGCGCCGGGACGTGGTTGTTCTCCGCGCCCGCGACGATGACCTTGCCCACGTGCTGGCGGCCGTTCTCGCCCCAGTACCACATGTAGAACGGGTGCACGCCGTGGTAGGCGTTGTTCTTGCGGTACAGGTGCACGTAGCTGGGGTTCTCCGCGAACTCCTTCTCGTACTTGTGCTCCAGCTTCATCGAGTCGCGCGTCTCCGGCAGCAGCCGGTGGAAGAACTCGATGTAGCTGGGGTGGTGCTCCGGGTCGAACTCGTCGTAGGCCGGGTGCAGCAGGATGAGCACGCCGCCCTTCTTCACCAGCGGCACGCCGCGGTTGAGGTTGAAGAAGTAGCCCAGCCCCATCACCTGCACGAGCAGCGGGTTGAGGATGGAGTTCACGCTGTACGGCGAGATGAACGGGATGGGGAAGATGACGATGTCGCTCTGCCCCTCCACCGGCACCGAGTACTGCTTCCAGCTGGTCTCCAGCGTCTTCTGGTGCGCGGGCTCCGTCGCCCCGGCGTACACGCCCGTGACGTCATAGGGCGCGGGGATGGCGTTGAGCACCTTGCGCGCCGCCGCGCGCGGCATCTTCGACAGCGCGTAGCGCATGGCCTGGAACTTCAGCCGGTCGCCCTCGGTGTAGTCCTCCTCGCGCTTGGCCAGGAAGTCCACGGGCGCGCCGAACATGCGGTTGTTCAGCGTGGTCTCGATGTGGAAGACCTTCAGGTGCTTGTCGATGTTGCGACCGATGCGCTCGTTGCTGCGATAGAGCGCGCTGGTCTTCGGCTCCATGTAGCTGTCCGACGCCCGGATGGTCTTCGGGTTGTGGTGGTGCCGCAGCGACGCGTAGTTGGACACGCCGGTGCCCATGGACTTGTGCCCGCCGTTCATGGGCACGAAGTTCACGTTCACGTAGATGATGAGGTCGCTCTCCGCGACGCGGCGGTTGACGGAGACCTCCTCGCCGTGCGCCGTGCGCTCGAGCGCGACGATGCCGTCCGGGTCCTCCGCGTCGTGGTTGTAGTAGCGGTCCGGGTAGTAGGCGTCGAAGATCTTCTCGCCCACCATCCGCTTCATCTCCCCCTCCGTCATGCGGCGGTGGAGCGCGTTGGCGATGACCAGGTGCACGTCGTCCACGCCGCTGTCCGCGGCCAGCTCCAGGACGATCTCCAGGATGGACTGGCGCACGTCCGGCGTGACCATGGGCGGCAGGGGCACGCTGATGTCGTCGATGACGCACGTCAGGCGCATGCCCGGCTTGAGCAGCGCGTGCAGCGGCTCCATGCCCTCCGGGTGGTTGATGGCCCAGCGGATGGCGGCCTTCACGTTGGGCACGCCCGCCATGGGCGGACGGGGGAAGATGACCCGGGTGCCCACGGGCAGGTCTTCCTGGAGGAAGCCCTCGCCGTAGAACAGGGCGCGCGGAGGGCTGCCCTTCTCGGTGATGACGACCTGGCTTTCCTCGTCGTACAGCTTCTGGAGCGTCTTGAACGGGCGCATGGCGGGCAGGGGGCTACTTGAGGTCGAGGATGGGCCAGTTGTAGGCGCGCGCGATGGAGCGCAGCCGCAGGTCCGGGTTCACCGCGGTGGGACGTCCCACCACCGCGAGCATCGCGTAGTCGGAGGCGCTGTCGGAGTAGCCGTGGCACTTGTCCAGCGTCAGGCCCTCCTTGGTGCAGTAGGCGCGGATGGAGTTCGCCTTGTTGGCGCCCTCGATGATGGGCGGAATCACCTTGCCGGTGGCCTTGCCGCCCACGAACTGCATCTTGTTGGCGATCAGGTCATCGGCGCCCAGGTGCCGGGCGAGCGGCCGCATGGTGAAGTCCAGCGCCCCGGTGACGAGCACGACCTTGCAGCCGCTGCGGCGCGCCTGGTCGATGAGGTCCTGGGTCTGCTCGAAGAGCGCCGGCTTGAGCACGTCCTCGAACATGTCCTCCGCGATGGTGACGAGCCGGTCCTCGCTCAACCCCGCGTAGTACCGGTAGAAGAACTCGTTGAACGTCTTGCGGTCCAGCGCGTCCATGACGCCGAAGAGCGGCACGCTCATCGCGGTGCTCAGCGTCCTGCCCGCGATGCCGAGCACGGAGCCCCGGTTCATCGCGTAGTACGCGTAGACGTGGACGACGTTCGTCTTCACGAGCGTCCCGTCGACATCGAAAAATGCGGCTTTCGAGGGCATGTGGCAGCGCAGCTTCCTGACACTCCAAGGGGGGTGAGGTCAACGAAACGAGGGCCGGGGGCGGCAATCCCCAACCCTGCTAGCACGGCTAGAGCCAGCCATGCTCGCGGTACCACTCGGCGCTGCGGCGCACGGCGTCCTCCACCCCCCTTTGGGGACGGAAGCCCAGCAGCCGCTCGGCCTTCGCGCCCGAGCAGGTCCAGGCGGGGGCGAGCAGCTGCCGCGCCATCTTCCGGCTCAGGGGCAGCTTGCGGCCCGTCACGCGCGACACGCCGTCCGCCGCCGACGCGAGGGCGGTGAGCAGCCAGGGGCTCACGCGCACCGTGCGGGGTGACAGCCCCAGCGCCCGGGCCCCCAGGTCCTGCACCGACTCCAAGGAGAGGGGGTCGCCAGGACCCGCGCAGAAGAAGGCCTCGCCCACCGCGCGCGGGTGCTCGGCCTGGAGGATGAGCGCGTCCACCACGTCCTCCACGTCCACCATGGTGAGGGGGCGGGGTCCTCCGGCCAGCTCCAGCCGGATGCCCTTCGTCGCCAGCCGGAAGAAGGCCAGGTTCTCGCGGTCCCAGGGCCCCAGGATGCGCGGCGGCCGGGACACCGTCACCGGCAGCCGGTCTCCATAGGAGAAGGCGATGCGCTCCGCCTCCGCCTTGCTCTCGCCGTACCACTCGTAGGGCTGGAAGGGGTCCTCCTCCACATGGGGCCGGGTGGGGGAGGAGGGGCCCATGGCGGCCAGCGAGCCCACGAGCACCAGCCGGGGACGGCTGCCGGAGGCCACCATGGCCTCGCACAACAGGCGGGTGCCCTCGGCGTTGACGCGCATGAAGTCCTCGCGTGTCGCGCCGCGGCGAACGCCGGCCAGGTGGAAGACGACGTCCTGGCCCGCCACCGCGGGGGCGAGCGAGGCCCCCTGTGTCACGTCCCCCTCCACGCGGGTGTGGGGGATGCCCTCCAGGCCCGAGGCATCCGAGCCCCGCCTGAGCAGGCACGTCACCTTGTCACCCCGCGCGGCGAGGGCGCGGGTCAGCCAGATTCCGAGGAAGCCACCAGCTCCGGTGATGAGGGCACGCATGGGCATGGGGCGTTTCATCCGAAAAAGTACACCTGGTCCGCAAGGGGTTTTCCCACCCGGGCCCGTTCGAGCGCTCGGGGGACGACGAATCGCGCGGAGGCCGGATGGTCGGGCCCGGGCGGCGACGAAGGGGGCCGCTGCCGAGGAGGAATGCACCCTGGTGAGGTGGCCGTCCGGGCGTATTTTTCGCGTCCGCGAGGTTCGCTCCCGAGGGAAAACGTGCTGCGGAGCCGGTTTCTCGGGCATGAAACGCGTTGCGTAGGGCGTTTCCCGAGGGAAAAACGCAGGAGAGGGCTGTTTTTCGGGCTTGGGCGTGCTACCTACGCCCCACCGGCACTGGCTTTAAATCAAGCGAGGCCGCACAACGTCCCCTTCGGAGGGGAGGAGACTCAAGACGAATGGCTGCCAAGAAAGCTGCTGCGAAGAAGGCTCCCGCCGCCAAGAAGGCCCCCGCTGCCAAGACGCGTAAGCCCAACGCGTCCTTCATGAAGGAGATGACTCCTTCCGCCGCGCTGGCCGAGATCGTCGGCAACAAGCCGCTGCCGCGCACCGAGGTCGTCAAGAAGCTCTGGGCGTACATCAAGAAGAACAACCTCCAGGACGCGAAGAACAAGCGGCAGATCAACGCCGACGACAAGCTCAAGCCCATCTTCGGCGGCAAGAAGAACGTCACCATGTTCGAGATGACCTCGCTGGTGAACAAGCAGCTGAGCTGAACCCAAGGCCGGGCCCGCCCGGCGGCTGCATCTCGAGGGCTCTCCGGAGGATTCCGGTGAGCCCTCTGCTTTTGTGGGGCCGGGCCCGTGCGAATCCGGGCCCTTGGAGCGTTGGCTGGAGGTCGGAAGCCACGCTGGGCTCTGGCGCGGCGCGCGACGGCGCCCTACCTCTGGGCCCCATGCTCCGCGACGGATTGGAAGAAGAGGGGACGGCTCCCACGGGCTCGTCGGGTGCCACCTTGAGCGCCGAGGCCCTGGCCGAGGGCCTGTTCAAGCGGGTGAAGGACGCGCTGGTCGAGCGCCCCCGGACGCCGCTGTCCACCTACCGGGTGCAGCTGCACCAGGGCTTCACCTTCCAGCAGGCGCGCGACGTGGTGCCGTTCCTGCGCCGCCTGGGCATCAGTGACTTGTACGCGTCCCCCTACCTCAAGGCGACGCCGGGCAGCACCCACGGCTACGACTGCGTGGACCACCAGCACCTCAACCCGGAGGTGGGCTCCACCGAGGACCACCAGGCCCTGTGCGCCACGCTGCGAGAGAACGGCCTGGGGCAGGTGCTGGACGTGGTGCCCAACCACATGGGCATCGAGCGCGGCAACCCGCTCTGGTTCGACGTGCTGGAGAACGGCCCGTCGTCCGTCTACGCCAAGTACTTCGACATCGACTGGTCGCCGGTGAAGGAGGAGCTGCGCGACAAGGTGCTGCTGCCGATTCTGGGGGACCAGTACGGCGTGGTGCTGGAGAAGGGCGAGCTGAAGCTGTCCTTCCGCGACGGCGCCTTCTTCGTGAACTACTACGACCACCTGCTGCCGCTGGCGCCCCGGCAGTACGGGCGCGTGCTGCGTCACGGGCTGGAGCGGCTGGAGGCGAAGCTGGGCGCGGACTCCGAGCCCATGGTGGAGCTGCTCTCCATCCTCACCGCCATCGAGCACCTGCCGCTGCGCACGGAGGTGGAGCGCCCCCGCGTCGTGGAGCGCCACCGCGAGAAGGAGGTCATCAAGCGCCGGCTCGCCGTGGTGGTGGAGAAGAGCCCGGAGGTCGCCGCGTACATCGAGGACAACATCCGCGTCTTCAACGGCGAGCCGGGCAACCCGCGCTCGTTCGACCTGTTGGACCGGGTGCTGGCCTCGTGCAGCTACCGGCTGGCGCACTGGCGGGTGGCGGGGGAGGAGATCAACTACCGGCGCTTCTTCGACATCAACGGCCTGGCCGCCATCCGCGTGGAGGACCCGGAGGTGTTCCAGGAGGCGCACGCGCTGGTGTTCCGCTGGCTGCGCGACGGCTGCGTCACCGGGCTGCGCATCGACCATCCGGACGGCCTGTTCGACCCGACCGCGTACTTCCTGGACCTGCAGGAGCGCTACTTCGTGGAGCGCGCGCACGCGGTGTTCCTCCAGGACCTGGCCGGGGATGACACGCGCTGGCCGGGCGTGGAGGCGGCGCTCAAGGAGCGCTGGCGCGCGGAGGTGACGCAGTCGCCAGACAGCGTCCTTCGCAAGGCGCTGTACGTGGTGGTGGAGAAGATTCAAGGCGGCCGCGAGCGCATCCCCGAGGCGTGGGCGGTGCACGGCACCACCGGCTACCGCTTCGCCAACGCGGTGAGCGGCGTGTTCGTGCACCCCGCCGCGGAGCCGCACCTGACGGAGACGTACGAGCGGCTCACCGGGGAGAAGGGCGACTTCGCCGAGCTCGTCTACCAGAAGAAGCTGCTCATCATGCGCGTGTCCATGGCGAGTGAAATCAACGTGCTGGCGCACGAGCTCAACCGCATCTCGGAGATGAGCCGCAGGACGCGCGACTTCACGCTCAACTCGCTCAGGCGCGCGCTGGTGGAGTTCATCGCGCTGTTCCCCGTGTACCGCACGTACGTGGACGGCTGGCGGCCGGGGCTGGACGCGCGCGACGTGCAGTACGTGGAGTGGACCATCCAGCGCGCCAAGGAGCGCAACGCCACCACCAACGCGTCCATCTTCGACTTCCTGCGCGACATCCTCCTGCGCCAGTACCCGCCCCAGTCCGACGAGCGCGAGCGCGCCGTCATGCTGCGCTTCGCCATGAAGCTGCAGCAGGTGACGGGCCCCGTCATGGCCAAGGGCCTGGAGGACACCGTCTTCTACATCTACAACCGGCTGGTGAGCCTCAACGAGGTGGGCGGGGAGCCCGAGCGCTTCGGCACGCGCACCACCACCTTCCACCTGCGCAACCAGGAGCGCGCCGAGCACTGGCCGGCGAGCCAGCTCACCACCAGCACCCACGACACCAAGCGCAGCGAGGACGTGCGCGCGCGCATCAACGTGCTGACGGAGCTGCCCGAGGAGTGGCGCAAGCTTGCGCGCCGCTGGCTGCGGTTGACGGAGAAGTTCGCGCAGGCCCTGCCGTCCGGCGCGGCCCCCAGCGCCAACGACGTGTACCTGTTCCTCCAGACGCTCGTGGGCGCCTGGCCCATGGGGGAGACGCTGTCGCCCGAGGCCCGGGCCGACTTCCACCGCCGCATGCGCGAGTACATGGCCAAGGCCATCAAGGAGGCCAAGGTCCGCACCTCGTGGACCAACCCGGACAGCGCCTACGACGACGCGGTGGCCCACTTCGTGGACGCGTGCTTCGACGAGGAGAAGGGCGAAGGCTTCCTGGAGGAGGTGCGCGTCTTCAAGCGCCGCATCGAGCGCGCCGGCCAGCACAACGCCCTGGGGCAGCTGGTCCTCAAGCTCGCGTCGCCCGGCGTGGTGGATACGTACCAGGGCTGCGAGCTGTGGGATTTGTCCCTGGTGGACCCGGACAACCGGCGGCCGGTGGACTTCACCCTGCGCTCGCGGCTCCTGGAGGAGCTGGACTCGCAGGCGCGCGAGGACGCGGCCGGGCTGTGCTCGCGGCTGGTGGCGGGCCTGGATGACGGGCGGGCCAAGCTCTTCCTCCTGGCCCACGGGCTGCGGCTGCGTCAGCGGCAACAGGAGCTGTTCCGGCGGGGCGGCTACCGGGCGCTGGAGCTGTCCGGGCCCCGCGCCCAGGGGGCGGTGGCCTTCGCGCGCGAGCTGGACGACGCGGGCGTGGTGGTGTGCGCGCCGCGTTACGTGCTGGAGGCCCTGGAGTCGCCCCAGGGGCTCTCCGGCGCCTATGCCGACACGTTCCTGGACCTTCCCGAGGCATATGCGGGCATGATGTTCCGCGATGTCTTCACCGGGCGACAGGTGCGGCCCGAGCGTGGTGCGGGTGGCGTGGTGCTGCCCCTCGCGCCGCTCCTGGAGCGGTTCCCGGTGGTGCTGCTGGAGAGGAGCACGGGATGAGGAGGGCCGAGGTGCTTCCAGGGAAGCCGTTCCCCCTGGGCGCCACGTATGACGGGCACGGGGTCAACTTCGCGGTGTTCAGCGAGCACGCGAAGAAGGTGGAGGTCTGCCTCTACGACGCACAGGAGCCCACGCGAGAGACGCGCCGCTTCCCGCTCCTGGAGGTCACGCACCAGGTGTTCCATGGCTACGTGCCCGACCTGAAGCCGGGCACGCTGTACGGCCTGCGCGTGCACGGGCCGTTCGAGCCCAAGAAGGGCTTCCGCTTCAACCCGCACAAGCTGCTGGTGGACCCCTACGCCCGCGCCATCCACGGGCAGGTGGACTACCGCGCGCCTATCTACGGCCACGTCCAGGGCGGCAAGGACGAGGACCTGGTCCAGGACAAGCAGGACGACGCGGCGGGCGTGCCCAAGGCGGTGGTGCTCGAGGACACGTTCGACTGGGAGGGGGACGCCCACCCGCGCGTGCCGTGGCACCAGACGGTCCTGTACGAGCTGCACGTCAAGGGCTTCACCAAGCTGAACCCCCGCGTGCCGGAGGCCCTGCGCGGCACCTACGCGGGCCTGGGACACCCGGCCACCATCGAGCACCTGAAGAAGGTGGGCGTCACCGCGGTGGAGCTGCTCCCCATCCACCACATCGTCGACGAGCCGTTCCTCGTCGAGCGGGGGCTCACCAACTACTGGGGCTACAGCACGCTGGGCTACTTCGCGCCGGACGCGCGCTACAGCGCCCCGGGGGGCCCGGGCTCCCAAGTGGACGAGTTCAAGGGGATGGTGAAGGCGCTGCACAAGGCGGGCATCGAGGTCATCCTCGACGTCGTCTACAACCACACCTGCGAGGGCAACCAGCTGGGGCCCACGCTGTCCTTCAAGGGCCTGGACAACGGCGCGTACTACCGGCTGACGGAGAAGGACCCGCGCTACTACCTGGACGTCACCGGCACGGGCAACTCCTGGAACGCCACCCACCCGTACGCGCTGAAGCTGGTCGCCGACAGCCTGCGCTACTGGGTGGAGCAGATGCACGTGGACGGGTTCCGCTTCGACCTGGCCACCACGCTGGGCCGTGACAGGCACGGCTACGACACGCGTGCGGCCTTCTTCCAGATCGTCCACCAGGACCCCGTGCTCAGCCGGGTGAAGCTCATCTCCGAGCCGTGGGACGTGGGCGACTTCGGCTACCAGGTGGGCAACTTCCCGGTGCTGTGGAGCGAGTGGAACGGCAAGTACCGCGACACCATCCGACGGTACTGGAAGGGTGATGACCGGCAGGCGGCGGAGATCGGCTACCGGCTCACCGGCAGCTCCGACCTGTACGCGCTGTCGGGCCGCAAGCCCTCCGCGAGCGTCAACTTCGTCACCGCGCACGACGGCTTCACGTTGCACGACCTGGTCACGTACAACGACAAGCACAACGAGGCCAACGGCGAGGACAACCGCGACGGCGGCAACGACAACCACTCCTGGAACTGCGGCGTGGAGGGCGAGACGGGCGACGTCAAGATCAAGGCCCTGCGCGAGCAGCAGAAGCGCAACTTCCTGGCCACGCTCTTTTTGTCCCAGGGCGTGCCCATGCTGGTGGCCGGCGACGAGATGGGCCGCACCCAGAAGGGCAACAACAACGCCTACTGCCAGGACAACGCCCTGTCCTGGGTGAACTGGGAGCTCGACGACACCCAGCGCGCGCTGCTCGACTTCACCTGCCGGCTGACGCGCCTGCGCCGCGAGCAGCCCGTGCTGCGCAAGCGCCGCTTCTTCCGCGGCGCCCACATGTGGGACAGCGAGCTGAAGGATCTGGCGTGGTTCCGGCCGGACGGCAAGGAGATGCGCAAGGACGACTGGGAGAAGCCCTATGTGCGCTCGCTCGCCATCCTCCTGGGCGGGGACGCCATCGCCGCGCCGGACGACGAGGGCAACCGGATTGTGGGTGACACGCTGCTGGTGCTGATGAACGCCCACCACGAGCCCATCAGCTTCCTCTTGCCGGCGCTGGAGTGGGGCGCGGACTGGGAGCAGGTGGTGGACACGTCCACGGCGGAGGAGTCCCAGCACGCCCACACGCCGGCGGGCGGCAAGGTGCAGGTGGCGGGGCGCTCGTTGATGGTGCTGCGCCGGCCGTCGACGGAGTAGTGCTGAAGGTGGGGACGGTGGACCGGGCCTCCAGGTGGGGGCCTGGGCGGTTACACGGAAGTGTCGACGCCCGGACGCGCCGCCGCTAGGGTGCGCCCGCCGTTCCTGAAACAGGATTCATACGTGAATACGCAAGTCGCGCTTTGGGTGGGCTTCAACCTCTTCGTCCTGGCGATGCTCGCCGTGGACCTCGGGCTGTTCCACCGCAAGGACCACGCGGTGTCGCCCAAGGAAGCGGGCATCTGGACGCTGGTGTGGATCACCATCAGCCTGACGTTCTGCGGAGGCATCTGGTACTTCTCCGGCAGCACGCCCGCGCTCCAATGGGTGACGGCCTATGTCGTGGAGTACTCGCTCTCCGTCGACAACCTGTTCGTCTTCCTGCTGGTGTTCAGCTACTTCCGGGTGGCGCCCGAGCACCAGCACCGGGTGCTGTTCTGGGGCATCCTGGGCGCGTTCATCATGCGCGCGGTGCTCATCATCGCGGGCACGGCGCTGGTGTCGCGCTTCCACTGGCTCATCTACCTGTTCGGCGCCTTCCTGGTCTTCACCGCGCTGAAGATGCTCTTCTCCAAGGACGAGGAGATCGACCCGGAGCAGCAGAGCATCGTCAAGTTCGCGCGCCGGGTGCTGCCGGTGGCTCGCCAGGGCGAAGGCAGCCGCTTCTTCGTCACCGAGGACGGCCGGCGCAAGGTGACGCCGCTGTTCATCGTGCTGCTGGTGGTGGAGGCCACGGATTTGCTCTTCGCCCTGGACTCCATCCCCGCGGTGCTGGGCATCAGCCAGGACGCGTTCATCGTCTACACGTCCAACGTGTGCGCGATTCTGGGCCTGCGCTCGCTGTTCTTCGTCGTGGCCAGCCTGATGGAGAAGTTCCACCTCCTGAAGCTGGGGCTGAGCGCCATCCTGGCCTTCGTGGGCGTGAAGATGCTCATCACGTTCTTCGACATCCACATCCACATCGGCCTGTCGCTGGGCGTGATTGGCGCCATCCTCCTGGCGGCCATCATCGCCTCGCTCATCTGGCCCAAGAGTCCGGAGCCCGGTCATGACCGGGAGAGCGCGAAGACCTGAGCCCCGGTGCGGGGGGCCGCCGGGGTTTTGCTTGCAACCCGGGGGCCTTGCCTTCAAATGTGGAGGCATGTCTTCCAGCGCCACCACTGATGGCATCCGAATCACCGTGAAGCCGGCCTACTGGCCCGAGCGCAGCTCGCCCGAGTCGGGGCAGTACGCGTTCATGTACACGGTGGAAATCGTCAACGACGGGGAGGCGCCCGCGCAGCTCAAGGCGCGGCACTGGGTCATCACGGATGCCTCCGGGAAGGTGGAGGAGGTGAAGGGGGAGGGCGTGGTGGGTCGCCAGCCTCGCGTGGCCCCGGGCGAGCGCTTCGAGTACACGAGCTGGGCGATGCTGCGCACGCCCTTCGGGACGATGCGCGGCAGCTACGACATGGAGCGCCCGGACGGCTCGCACTTCGAGGCGCGCATCGCCGAGTTCGCCCTCACGCTGCCCAACGCCCTGCACTGATGAACACGCCCGCGAACAAGCCAGGGCTGCTGCTCGTCAACCTGGGCACGCCGGACGCGCCCCACAGCGGGCCGGTGCGGCGCTACCTGCGCGAGTTCCTGAGCGACCCTCGCGTGGTGGACATCCACCCCGTGGGGCGCTGGATGCTGCTCAACCTCATCATCCTGCCCACGCGCCCGGCCAAGAGCGCGGAGGCGTACCGCAAGGTGTGGATGCCGGAGGGCTCGCCGCTCCTGGTGTACAGCCGGGCGCTGGAAGTCGCGGTGCGCGAGAAGCTGGGCCACGAGTACGACGTGGCGCTGGCCATGCGCTATGGCAGCCCGTCCATCCCCGACACGGTGGCGGCCATGCGCGCGCGCGGCGTGTCGGACTTCACGGTGCTGCCGCTGTACCCGCAGGAGGCCACGTCCTCGTCGGCGTCGTCGCTGGCGCGCGTGTACGAGGTGCTCTCCAGCGGCTGGGACGTGCCCAACGTGCGCGCGGTGCCGGCCTTCCACGGGCACCCGTCGTTCCTGGACGCCTTCGCGCAAGTGGCGCGGCCGGTGATTGCCGAGGCCCGCGCGGACCACGTGCTCTTCAGCTACCACGGCGTGCCGGAGCGCCACGTGCGCAAGACGGACACGTCGGGGCAGCACTGCTTCGCGTCGGCGGGGTGCTGTGACGCGCTCACGGACGCCAACCGGCATTGCTACCGGGCCCAGTGCTTCGCCACCACGCGCGGAATCGTCGAGAGGCTGGGGCTTGCCCAGGGCGGCTTCAGCGTGTCCTTCCAGTCGCGGCTGGGGCGCACGCCGTGGGTGAAGCCCTACACGGACCTGGTGCTGCCGGAGCTGGCGAAGCAGGGCGTGAAGCGGCTCGCGGTGATGTGCCCCTCCTTCGTCGCCGACTGCCTGGAGACGCTGGAGGAGGTGGGCATGCGGGCCCGCGAGCAGTTCGTCGAGGCGGGGGGCGAGTCGTTGACGCTCGTCCCCTCGCTCAACGCCCACCCCGCATGGGTGGACGCGGTGGTGCGGATGGTGCGCGAGTCCGACGGCGCGGCTACTGCTGGGGCTTCGCCGTGGCGGCAGGGGGCGCCGACTCCCTCGCGGTGAGCGTCAGCTTCACCGTGCCGGGCGGCACCTGCAGGGCGTTGGTGGGGAAGGGTCCGCGCGAGGACGACGCGATGGTGCCCTCCCACGTGCGCCACCGGCCGGCCTTCACCAGGAACTCGCCCTTGCCGGTGATGCGCACCTCGGCGCTGGCCTCGGTGGTGGGCGGGCCCGAGGCCTCCTCTTCTTCCTCCTCGACCGGGTCATCCGCGCGCGCGGGCACCGCGGGCGGGGCGCGGCGGCTGGTCACCTTGCCGGAGAGCTGCTCGAGCAGGTCGTACTCCAGCGTGGCCACCTGGTCGCCGCCATCCTGGGTGAGGGCGGTGAGCTTCACACGGTTGCGGCGCTCCGTCTTGGTGGTGGTGAAGAGGGGACCCAGCGCGTCGTGCGTGAGCAGCTCCGTGCCCAGCGCCCAGGTGTCGTTGGGGCCCACGGGCGCGAGCGGCAGCTCCAGCACCAGCGCGGCGATGTTGCGGTTGATGCCCTGGAGGCCGTCGAGCACGAAGCCGCGCTCGCTCAGCGCGCCCGTGTCCTCGGTGGTGTCCTTGCCCTCGGGGAGCACGCGCAGGCGGTAGTCGCCGGAGTCGGCGCGCTCCAGCACGTAGGTGAAGCCGGTGGGGAAGGACGCGGTGGGGGCGGCGGGACGCTGGGGCGCAGGCGCGGCCTCCTTGCCCTTGCCCTTCTTGCCCTTGGCGGGAGCCTCCTCGGCGGCCTCCTGCGGCGCGGGGGCGGCGCCGGAGCGCTCCAGGTCCAGGTGGTAGGTGACGGGGGTGCCCGCGGCGAGCTTCCAGCGGAGCGTCACCTTGGACGGGTCCACCGGAGGCTGGGCGGCGGCGGGCGCGGCGGCTCCCGGGGCGGGCGCGTCCTTCATGCCCGGGGGACGAGCGATGGGCTCGAGCTGGCCTCGGGGTTCTTCCTTGCAGGCGGACAACGACAGGGCGACGACCAGTCCGAACAGGCTTCGCATCACGCGGGGACGCTCCTCTGGGAGTACACGCGGGATATCGGAGCCCCACCCCTCATTCAAGTCCGTCACCCGGCCGCGAGCCCCCGGCGCGCCCGGGAGGATTCACCCTCCGAGCGGGCCTCTGGCCCTGGGGACGTGCCCTCGCGGCGCTGCTGGGGGGCCGCGAGGGTTGTCCGGATGCGTCATCGGGGCTCGTGGGCCACGTAGAGGTCGACCTGCTCCTTCACCTTGTTGGCGAAGTCGGGGTTGAGGCGCTCGAGGATGGCCCACTCCAGGTCCAGGTTGCGGCGGATGTTGGCGCGGGCGGAGCGCGTCTGGAGCTCGGGCTCGGAGGCGATGAGCTCGGCGGGGGTGGCGTTGGGTTTGTCGTCGATGGTGGCGCCCGTCGTCTGGCGCAGGCCGAAGGGCAGCGCCTGCGTCCTGGCGAAGGTGGTGGCGGCCATCTCATAGGCGCGCACGACGAAGCGGCCATCCGCGCGGACGCGGCCCTCGACGTAGAGGCGCGACCAACTGGAGCCCATGTCGTAGTTGCCGCTCACCTTCCACGGCGTCTGCAGGAAGTAGGGGTCGGTGCTGGGCAGCAGCGCGTAGCCGCGCTCACTGAGCTCCGCCTCCGCGGCCTTCATCACCTGCATGGCGGGCAGGTCATAGACGACGAGTCCGCTGGTCCGACCGAGCAGCGCCTTTTGAGGACTGCTGGCGCAGCCGGATGCGCACACGACCGCCGTCAGGCCCGCGCATACGGCGAGCCACCGTCTCATCATCGTCATCGTCGCCTCGTTCTCGGATGTGGCCGCGCGTGGAGGGGACTCGCCTCGCACGCGGGACATCCTGAACAACGCGGACGCGCGCGCGGCATATCGCGTGGCGCCGGACTCGCGTGTCGTGTCGGGGCGCTGTGGCTGGACCGCTCAGTGATAGGGCGTGCGAGGCGCGGCGGCGCGCGCGAGCCTGTCGCGCACCGCGATGCCCAGGCCGCTGGCCGAGGGCAGACAGGCCACGAGCACGTCGTGGCCCTTCTCGTCCGCCTCGCGCAGCCTCGCGTACAGCACGCGCGCCGCGCCCGCCGGGTCCTCCGGCACGTCGAAGCGCGGCACATCTCCCGGCAGCTCCAGCCCTCGCGGTCCGAGCACGCCGACGCTCAAGCCCTGCTCCCTCAACGCACGCACGCGGGCCGCGGCCTCTGTGGGCTCCGCGAGCACCACGCCCGCGCGGGGCGCGTAGTGCGACTCCAGCGAGCCGGACACACGGACCTTGGAGGCCACACGCACCGGCACCGGATGGCCCAGCACGCGCTCGATGGCCTCGGCCGACAGCCCACCCGGCCGGAGGATGGCGGGCGAGCCGGAGCTCAAATCGACGATGGTGGACTCGACGCCCACGTCGCACGGACCCCCATCCAACACGAGGTCCACGTCGCTCCCCAGGTCCACGCGCACGTGCTCCGCGGTGGTGGGGCTCACGCGACCGAAGCGGTTGGCGCTCGGCGCCGCCACGCCGCCTCCCAGGGCCTTCAGCACCGCGAGCGCCACGGGGTGTCCGGGCACGCGCAGGGCCACCGTGTCCTGGCCGCCGGTGATGGCGTCCGTGGCGCGCGGCGTGCGCGGGAGCACCAGCGTGAGGGGCCCCGGCCAGAAGGCGTCCGCGAGGCGGCGCGCGGCCTCGGGGACCTCCCGGGCCCACGAGGTCAGGTGCTCGACACCCGCCAGGTGGACGATGAGCGGATGGGTGGCGGGGCGACCCTTGATGGCGAAGACACGGCGCACCGCCAGCTCGTCCTCGGCGTTGGCCGCCAGGCCATACACCGTCTCCGTTGGCAGGGCGATGACACCACCACTGCGCAGCACTTCCACCGCGCGTTCGACGAGCTCCGGCTTTACCATGCGATGCCGCACTGTCGCGCCAGGAGGCGTCATGAGCAAGTCACTCGTCTTCGAGGCGCGCAGTCGGGCACCCATCCCCGCGACGGAGCTGTTCGCCTGGCATGCCCGGGAAGGGGCGCTCGCACGGCTGACGCCCCCGTGGGAGCGGATGGAGCTGCTCGAGCGCTCCGGCGACGGCATCCACACCGGCGCCCGCGTCGTCATGCGGATGCGCATGGGCCCCATCCCCCGGCGCTGGGTGGCCGAGCACACCGCGTACGTCGAGGGCTCCCTCTTCCAGGACACGCAGGTGTCCGGCCCCTTCTCGAAGTGGGTCCACACCCATCGCATGTGGCCCGAGCCCGCCACCGGCTCCTCCATCCTCGAGGATGAAATCGAGTACGCCCTGCCCATGGGCCCGCTGGGCCGGCTCTTCGGAGGCGGCTTCGCGCGGCACACCCTGGAGCGGATGTTCGCCTATCGCCACAAGGTGACGCTCACGGACACGCGGCGCCACGCCGCGTTCGCGGACCAGGGCCCGCTGCGCGTGGCCGTCACCGGCGCGTCGGGGCTCATCGGCTCGGCGCTCCTGCCGCTGCTCACCACCGGAGGCCATCAGGTCCAGCGACTGGTGCGAGGCCGCGCGGACGCCTCGCGGCACGAGGTGGCGTGGGCGCCGGACAAGGGGCAGGTGGACACCGACGCGCTGGAGGGCGTGGACGCGGTGGTGCACCTGGCGGGGGCCAATGTCGCCGGCAAGCGCTGGTCCCCCGAGTACAAGGACGCCATCCTCAAGAGCCGCTCCGAGGGCACGCTCACGCTGTCCGAGGCGCTGGCGAAGATGAAGAAGAAGCCCCGCGTGCTGGTGTGCGCGGCGGGCAGCGGCATCTACGGCGACCGCGGCGACGAGCCGCTCACGGAGGAGAGCGCGCCGGGCACGGGCTTCCTCGCGGACGTGTGCCGCGTCTGGGAGGCCGCCACCGCGCCCGCCGAGGCCGCGGGCATCCGCGTGGTGCACCTGCGCATCGGCCCGGTGCTCGACGCGCGGGATGGCGCGCTGGCGAAGATGCTGCCCGCCTTTCTCGCGGGCGGCGGTGGGCCCATCGGTTCGGGGCGGCAGTGGATGGGCTGGGTGTCGATGGAGGACATCCTGGGGCTCATCCACTTCAGCCTCTTCACCGAGGCGGCCCGGGGGCCCATCAACGCCGTGGCGCCGGGCGCGGTGCGACAGGCGGACTTCGCCCGGACGCTCGGCCGGGTGCTGCGGCGGCCCGCCTTCCTGCCCATGCCCGCGGCCGTCATCAAGACGCTCTTCGGACAGATGGGGCAGGAGGCCCTGCTGGCGGGTGCCCGGGTGCTCCCCAACGCCGCCGAGCGGCTCGGCTACGCGTTCCTCTTCCCGGAGCTGGAGGGGGCGCTGCGCTTCACGCTCGGCCGCACCACGGCGGGCCCGGAGTTCCGCCATGGCTGAGTGGTTCGAAGCTTGACAATCCCCCCTGGGGGGACTGATGGAATGGCCCCCTATGATTCAGGTCGAAGGGCTGACCAAGTACTACGGTGAGCACGCGGCCATCCGGGACCTGGCCTTCACCATCGGCCAGGGAGAGGTCATCGGCTTCCTCGGCCTCAATGGCGCGGGCAAGTCGACGACGCTGAAGGTCCTGGGGTGCGTGCTGTTGCCAACCGCCGGCCGCGTCGTCATCGACGGCCATGACGTGGTGAGCAACGCCCACGAGGTGCGCCAGCGCATCGGCTACCTCCCGGACGTGCCGCCGCTCTACGAGGAGATGACGGTGGGCGAGTACCTGGCCTACGTCGCGCAACTGCGCGGCGTGACGGCCAGGGACACCCCCGCGCGCGTGGGCGAGGCGGAGGAGAAGACAGGGCTTCGCGAGGTGGACGGCGAGCTCATCTCCACGCTCAGCCACGGCTACCGCCAGCGCGTGGGCGTGGCGCAGGCGCTGGTGCACAAGCCCGCGCTGCTCATCCTCGACGAGCCGACGAGCGGCCTGGACCCTCGACAAATCGTCGAGATGCGCGACGTCATCCGTGGGTTGAAGGGCACGCACACGGTGCTGGTCTCCAGCCACATCCTCCCGGAGATCTCCCAGACGTGTGACCGGCTGCTCATCATCCACAAGGGCACGCTGGTGGCGCAGGGGACGGAGGAGGAGCTGGGCCGGAAGATGGGCGGCGGAGGCTCCGTCGAGGTGGAGGTGCGGGGTGACTCCGCGCGCGCCGTCGAGGTGCTGCGGCCCTTCGGCGAGGTGGAGGTGGGCAGCTCCCGCGACGGGCTGGTGGCGCTGACGCTGCGCGCGTCGCCGGACGTGCGGCCGCGGGTGGCGCAGGCGGTGGTGGGGGCGGGGCTGGAGTTGTTGCGGCTGGACGTGGGCGCGGGACACCTGGAGTCCATCTTCCTCAAGCTGACGCATGGTCAGGAGGTGCGCGCGTGAAGGCGCTGCTCATCGCCCGCCGCGAGCTGTCCGGCTACCTGCGCACGCTCAGCGGCTACGTCGTCATCGCGGTCATCCTCGCGTTGAACGGCCTGTTCTTCAACGCGTACGCCCTGGGCGGCGCGAGCAAGCGCTCCGCCGAGGTGCTCTCGCAGTTCTTCTATTACTCGAGCGGCTTCACCATCGTCGCCTCGGTGTTCATCTCCATGCGCCTGCTCGCGGAGGAGCGACAGACGGGCACGCTGCCCCTCTTGTACTCCTCGCCGCTCAGGGACAGGGACATCGTGCTGGGCAAGTTCCTGGCGGGCTTCGCGTTCCTGGCGCTGTACGTGTTGTGCACGCTGTACATGCCGGTGCTGGTGCTGGTGAACGGCAAGGTGTCCTGGGGCCACGTGGGCGCCGGCTACCTGGGGTTGTTGCTCCTGGGCAGCGCGTCCCTGGCGGTGGGCACGTTCGGCTCGGCGCTGGCGAAGAACCAGCTGCTCGCGGCGATCACCTCCGCGGTGATGCTGGTGGCGCTCATCCTCTGCTGGTTGCTCGCGCGCATCACCGAGCAGCCGCTGGCGGACGTGTTCAGCGCGATGTCGCTGTGGAACCAGCACTTCCCGCCGTTCCAATCGGGGCTCATCCACGTGCGTGACGTCGTCTACTACCTGGTGGTCACCTACGTGGCGCTGTTCGCGGCCACGCGGGTGCTCGAGGCGCGGAGGTGGCGATGAGCGCGCGCACTTCGGGGAGCGGACTGGCGGCGACGCTGGCCTTCGTGGTGGGCCTGCTGGCCGTCTTCATCGGCGAGCGCATCCTGGGCGTGGGGACGGGCCGCGGGCTCTTCTCCGGGCTCGGCGTGGCGCTGGCGGTGGGCGCGACGGCGTGGCGGTTCGTGGGCTCGCGCGGCGCGGGCGCGGACAGGCGCCGCGTGGATGGCTGGGTGCTGGGCCTGTACGGGCTGGGGCTCCTGGCGCTGGGGCTCTACTTCCTCCAGTCCGACCTGGGCATGTCGCTGTTCGACGCGCCCTTGTCGCAGAAGGCGCCGAAGCTGGCGGTGATGCTGGCGGCGCTGTTCCCCGCGCTGCTCGCGTGTTGCCTGGTACCGCTGGCGCTGGTGGAGGTCGCGACCCAGGCCATGGCGCGCGCGCCGGTGATGGAGACGGGGCGGGCCCGCAGCGCGCTGTACTCGGGGCTGGGGCTGTCCTTCGTGCTCGTGTTCGCGTTCGCCACCATGTACGTCGTCACGCAGGCGAACACGACCTGGGACCTGTCGTACTTCCGCACGGCGAAGCCCGGTGACTCCACGCGCAAGGTGGTGCGTGGGCTCAACGAGCCGCTCCAGGTCATGCTCTTCTTCCCGCCCGCGAACGAGGTGGGCGAGGCGGTGGGGCAGTACTTCCGGGACTTGTCGGTGGAGAGCCCGGGGCTGCTCAGCGTGGAGCGGCTGGACCAGGCGGTGGAGCCCGCGCGCGCGAAGACGCTCGGCGTGCACAACAACGGCACCATCGTCCTGGCTCGCGGTGAGCGCAAGGAGCCCTTCACGGTGGGCCTGGAGCTGGACCGCGCGCGCGGACAGTTGCAGCGGCTGGACCAGGAGGTGCAGCGGCGCCTCTTGACGGTGGCCAAGCCCCGCCGCGTCGTCTACTTCACCGCGGGCCACGGCGAGCGCGCGGAGACGCGGCCGGTGCCCGGTGAGATGCCGAAGCCGTCCGTCGCGCAGCTCAAGGAGCTGCTGCGCGCGCAGAACGTGGACGTGCGTCCGCTGGGCGTCGCGGAGGGCCTGGGGCGCGAGGTGCCGGCGGACGCGGCGGCGCTGGTGGTGATGGGCGCCACGCGCGACTTCCTCCCCGAGGAGCTCACCGCGGTGCGCGAGTACCTGTCGCGCGGCGGTCGGCTGTGGATGGCGCTGGAGCCGGAGGGCCCGGGCTTCGAGGCGCTGCTCGCGCCCATGGGGCTCAAGTACCTGGGCACGCCGCTGGCGAACGACCAGGTGTACTTCCGCACCACGCGTCAGCAGAGCGACCGCGGCAACCTGGGCACGGCGAGCTTCAGCTCGCACCCGTCCGTCACGTCGCTGTCCGCGATGGCGGGCCAGTCTCCCGTGGCCTTCCTGGGCGCGGGCGCGCTGGACCAGCTTCAGCCGCTGCCCAACGGCGTCATGCACGACATCTCCGTGCGCGCGCACGGCGCCACCTTCGCGGACGCCAACGGCAACTTCAGCCCGGACCCGGGCGAGATGCGCCGCACGTGGCCGCTGGTGGTGGCGGTGGAGGAGCCCGCCGCCAAGGGCAAGGAGCCGATGCGCGCGGTGGTGATGGCGGACGCGGACGTGGTGAGCGACGTGGTGCTGCCCAACATGGGCAACGCGTACCTCGCGGTGGACACCCTGCGGTGGCTGACGGGCGAAGAGGCCGTCGCAGGCGCGGTGTCGTCGGAGGAGGACGTGCCCATCCAGCACACGCGCGAGCAGGACGTGGCGTGGTTCTACGCCACCGTGTTCCTGGCGCCGGCGTTGGTGCTGGCCGTGGGCTTCGTGACGACGCGGCGGCGGGGCCGTCGTGCTCCGCGCGCCAGCGTGGCGGCGGGAGGTGAGCAATGAAGGCCCGGGACCTGGCCCTGCAGGGCGCCCTCGCGGTGGTGGCGCTGGTGGCCGCCTACCTGGTGTGGCAGCGCGCTCCGGCGGGCGCCCCTGGTGACGTGACGGTGGTGGAGCTGCCGGCGCGTGCGTTGGACAAGGTGCGCTACGAGGACGAGGCGCGCTACGTGGAGCTGTACCGCGACGCGCGGGACCGTGACGCGCTCTGGGTCCGCCTGGGCTTCAAGCCCGCGAAGCCGCTGCCTCCGGTGGAGGGTGTCGCCGACGCGTCCGTCGACGGTGGCACGTCCGTGGATGGCGGCGCTGGCGCGGCGCTGGCGCAGGGTGCGACCGACGCGGGGACTCCGGCCTCGGCACAGCCGCCTCCGCCTCCTCGCGACATGCGCGCCAACGAGGTCGCCCAGAAGCTCTATCCGCGCTTCGCTCCGCTGCGGGCCACGCGCTCGTTGGGCGTGCTCGACGAGAAGAAGCTGGCGGAGGTGGGGCTGACGGGCTCGCAGCGCAAGCTGACGCTGACGTTGGGTGGCAAGACGGAGGCCTTCACGCTCGCCTCGATGACAGGCGGTTGGGGGACGCCGTACCTGCGTCGTGACTCGGACGGACAGGTGTTCCTGCTCGGCCCCGCGCTGCTGCCGGACCTGGAGAACGCGACGACGCGCCTGGTCGACCGGCGGATGCATGTCTTCGACCTGGGCGAGTTCGACGCGGTGGTCATCTCGTCGGGTGGCTCGTCGCGCGCGTTCGTGGCGAGCGGCAAGGCGCCCAACCCGGTGACGCTGGCGCCGGAGGAGTCGCCGGACAAGCCGGACGAGTTCACCCGCAACTGGCATGACCGCGTGTGGCGGCTGGTGCCGTTGGACCTGCTGGGCCGCGACGAGCAGCCTCCGGGGGGCGAGCCGAAGGAGGCCTTCCGCGTGGAGTACCGGCGCGGTGGCAAGACGGTGGGCGAGCTGACGGTGGCGCGCGCGACGGACGGCTTCTACGCGCGCACCGAGCACACGCCGGGCTGGGTCCGGCTGCACGCGGGCGTGGACCCGCTGGCCGCCGAGGCCGCGCGGGTGACGACGCCGGTGTCCTCAGCCGGCGGTCCGTGACACCCGAGGCTCCGGGGCGTCGGCGCGGCCCAGTCGCAGGTCGACGAAGCTGTACGGCGCCCAGGGGCCGGTGAAGCGGAAGGTGTAGAGGTCCGAGCGCGCCGCGAGCATCCGGACCTTCGCCTCGAAGGCGGGCCCGTCCCGCCTGGCGACGAGGAAGGCCGCGTTGAGCAGCATGCGCTCGCCCACGGGCGCGTCCGTGCGAGACGCCGCCGCCAGCGGGCGCAGGCCCTCCAGCATCGCCGCCATGTCCAGCGCGGCGCGCAGCTCCACCGCGCGCCCGAGCCGCTGCTCGTGCTCGGCTTCCGACTCGTCCCCGCGCCGACGCAGCTCCTCGTCCTCCAGCTCCATGCGTCGGTTCAGGTGCTCGCGGTGGTAGAGCACCTTGAGCCCCAGCTCCACCTTGCCCTCCAGCGCGGTGAGCACGGAGGTGAGGGCCTCATGCGTGGAGCGCAGCATGGCGCGCACGTCGGCCTCCGAGCCGAGCACGGTGCCGAAGGCCACCGGCAGCAGCGTGTGCTCGCGCAGCACCACCTCGGCGGCGCGCTGGTGCGCCAGCAGATGGGCCCGCGTCGGGTCCACGCGCATCGAGGGCGTGGGGGACACCAGCGCGGCCAGCCCGTCCTCACAGACGGCGCGCACGTGGGAGGGCGGCATGCCCAGGCCGATGGGACCGAAGTCCAGCGGGCCGTCGGCGCGCACCACGCCGTAGAGGTACTGGGGCCCCGCGAGCTCCTCGGGCGTGGGAGCGTCCGGCACGGGACGCGCGCTCTTGCCCTGATGCTCGGCCGTCGCGTCCCGGGCACTCGGGGCCGAGGACGGCTCGGGACGGGAGCTGTTGCTCCCTCGCGCGGGCGGGACCTCACGTAGGCGGCCGGCCTGGCTGTCTCTTCCGGACGCTGCGTTCCGCGAGGCGTCGGGCATGAGCGTGTCCGAACCGGGCTGGGCGGCCTTGCTCCCACGGGAGGGCGTCGCCGCTCGCGACACGTCCGGCGTCCGCGGCTCGGACCGCTCCGCCTTGCCGCCACGCGCGGGTGTGCCGGCAGCAACGGAGGTCCGTGGAGGCGCGGCTCGGGGCGTGGACGCACCCGGGCGCTTCGCCTCGTCGGCGGGCGCCGCGCGTCGGACGCGGGACGGCTTGGGCGAGGCCGTGCCTCGTCGGGAAGGAGCCTTGTTGGGAGGACGGGGGGACCGGGACACGGCACGCCTCAGCGAATCGCGGCGCCTCCGCGCCGGGCGAGGATGGTCCGCACCTCCGCCACGAGCTCGTCGGGCAGGCACGGCTTGGTGACGAAGGAGTCGCACCCCGCGCCCTTCGCTTCATCGGACTGGCCTGTCATCGCATGCCCCGTGAGCGCGACCACGGGGATGGTGCGCGTGCGCGCGTCGTTCTTCAGCCGCCGCGTCGCCTCCCACCCATCGATGATGGGCAACGACAAATCCATCAGGATGATGTCCGGCGTGAGCGCGAAGGCCTGGTCCAGCGCCTCCTGCCCGTTCCTCGCCTGCGCCACGCGGAACCCGGAGAACTCCAGGTACTCCGCGTACATCTCTCGCGCGTCATCGTAGTCGTCCACGACGAGCACGAGCGGCTTGAGATTCGGGGAGGGATTCGTCATGTCCGCCTCGGGCGTCGTGGGAAGTGCAGCGTGAAGGCCGACCCCTGCCCCTGGGTGCTCTGGAGGGTGACGCGCCCCCCCAGCATGTCGGCCAGACGTCTGCAGATGGACAACCCCAGGCCCGTGCCTCCATAGGCGCGGGTGGGCGAGCTGTCCACCTGTTGGAAGTCCTCGAAGATCTTCTCCTGGTCCGCCGGGGCGATGCCAATCCCCGTGTCCTCCACGCAGATGGTGAGCATGGAAGATGACGGCTGGTACTCCGCCACCACCTTCACCGCGCCCTCGTGCGTGAACTTCAGGGCATTGGACAGCAGGTTGAGCACCACCTGCTTCACCTTCTGACGGTCGCTGTGCACCGGCGGCAGCCGCGCGCCCAGGTGCGTCGTCACCGTCAGCTTGCTGCGCGCGATGATGGGGTCCATCTCCGCCATCACCTCCTGCAGCAGCTCCGGGATGACGAAGTCCGACAGGTGCAGCGGCATCCGCCCCGCCTCGATGCGGGTGATGTCCAGGATTTCGTTGATGACCTCCAACAGGTGCCGGCCATTGGAGTCGATGCGCGTGAGGTTGCGCTTCTGCGGCGCGGTCAGCTCCCCGGACACGCCCTGCAGCAGCATGTTCGTGTAGCCGAGGATGGCGTTGAGCGGCGTCCTGAACTCGTGGGACATGTTGGCCAGGAACTGGGACTTGGCCGCGCTGGCCTGCTCCAGCTGGATGGCCTGACGGCGCAGCTTCTCGTTCTGCTCCGCCAGCTCCGCGGTGGCCACCTGCACGCGCGCCTCCAGCAGCGTGGAGACCTCCTTGAGCCGCTCCAGCAGCCGCGCCTTCTCCAGCGCCTCGCCCCGGTCCTGGAAGAGCGTGACGATGCCCGTCAGCTCTCCGCCTTCGCCCAGCACCTTGCTCGCCACCGCCTCCACCGGCAGGGTGGCGCCGCTCGTCGGGTCCACCAGGCTGAGCTGCCCGCGCCAGCGGGGACTGCCGCCCGTGTCGAGCAGGTTGGCGAGGAACGAGACGAACGTCGCGTGGTTGGAGCGCACGCGACGCTGCGCCGCGCGGCCTCCCTCGGGCGGCAGCGAGAAGAGCCGCTCGGCCGGCTCGTTCATCATCACCGTGACGCCGGACGGGTCCGACAGGATGATGGGGTCCGCCACGGAGTCCAGCACCCGGTCCAGCCGGTGGCGCTCGCTGCGCGCCTCGCGCTCGGTGGCGCGAAGGCGCCGGTAGCTCTCACCCAGCGCCTGCGTCGCGCGGCCCAGGTCCGTCACGTTGCGCAGCACGCTCACCATGGCCTCGCGGCCGTCCGGCTCGTACACCCGCGTGCTGACCAGCTCGAAGAGCAGGTCCAACCCCTCCACGGGGTCCACCAGCGGCACCTCGCGCCAGCTCACCCCGGGCTGGCCGCCGCTGGCGGTGCTGGCCACCGCGGCGGAGAACACGCGCTGGTTGAGGTGCACGGCGCGCCGGCGGCCGTGGCTCGCGTCGGGGCCCGCCATCAGCAGCGCCTCCGCGCGCGCGTTGGCCAGGCGCGGCCGTCCCTCCAGGTCCGTCAGCAGCACCGGGTCCGTCACCGCGTCGATGATGCGGCGGAACAGCTCCGCGCCGCCCGCGGCGAGCGGCCCGGACGTGGCCTGGCGCGCGAGGAAGGGCCCCGCGTGCCCGGCGACCCAGGCGACCTCGGCGGGCAGCTCGGGGGCGCTCGCCCAGACCAGCAGGAGGCCCACGGGGGCCGTGCCCGCGCGCCCGAGCGGCACGGCGAACAGGCCCTGCGCGCCATGGGAGGGCAGGGGCGCGCGCTCCTTCGGGAAGAAGCGCGGCGCGGCCTGGGTGAGCACGTCCGCCAAGGGGTGCGTGGGGTCCGCGTCGGACCACGCGGCGAGCGCCACCTGCTGGGCCTCGGAGAGCCCCTGCGCGGCCAGGCAGGTCATCCGGGCTCCGGGCTCCTCGCGTGCCACGCAGGCCGCGGCGAGCGCCTGGGCATGCACGGGCAACCACTCCACCACGGCCCGGGCACACCCTCTCGCGGATTCACAGGCGAGCAGCTGCTCGGCCAGGGCGAGGCGCGCGTCGACGGTGGAGGCGGGGGCCGGGGCGAGCGGGGCGTACGAGACCAATGCGTCAGGCTCCAGGTGGAAGTCGAGGTGTGTCGTCAGCAGGAGGGGTGTCTTCGACGCGAAGCTCCAGGGAGGTCACCACGACGGGCGCGGAGGCGTCCGGTGGGACGGTGCCGTCCCAGCGCAGGCCGCGGTCCAGGACCCGGTCCATGACATCGACGAGGCTGGTGCTCCCAGCCAATCTTTCCACCGGCATCCTTCGTGGCTCCCTGGGTACGAGGCAGGGGTCGGGGGGCCGTCCCTGCCCTCTATGTATCGCGGGCCGCGCCACCACCCCAGAACGGCTTGGAATCCCACGTGACTTGCCAACACCCGGCGGCCCGCTCTGTTTGCTCGTGCACATCCCGGGTGGCTCCGACGCCGAGCAGACGGCCAGGCATCGGCGCCGGCCGCGTCGGGTTATCGCACCTGGGGCGCATCCCTACTCTTGGGACATGGATGAGACGCGGACGCATCGCTCGCTCTGGACGCTGACCACCCCCACGCGCGACTTCCCGACGCTGCCCGGGGACCTGACGGTGGACGTGGCCGTCATCGGCGGGGGGATGGCGGGCCTCACCACGGCGTGGCTGCTCAAGTGCGCCGGCAAGCGGGTGGCGGTGCTGGAGATGAACCGCATCCTGTCCGGGCAGACGGGGCAGACGACGGCGCACCTCACGGAGCTGCTCGACACGCCCTACGCCACGCTGCGCCGCGACTTCGGGGAGAAGGGCGCCCGACTGGCGGCATCCTCCAGCCGCGCCGCCATCGAGCAGATCGCCTCGCTGGTGGAGGAGCTGCGCCTGGACTGCGACTTCCAGCGCGTGCCCATGTTCCAGTACGCGGAGACGGCGCGCGAGCTCCAGTCGCTGGAGGACGAGGTGTCCGCCGCGCGCGACGCGGGGCTGCTCGCCACGCTCACGCAGCGCGTGCCGCTGCCCTTCGCGGTGAAGGGCGCGCTGCGCGTGGAGGACCAGGCCCTGTTCCATCCGCGCAAGTACCTGCTCGGGCTGGCGGACCGCATCCCCGGTGACGGCTGCCACCTGTTCGAGAACACGCGCGTGCTGGAGGTCCAGGACGGCAAGCCCTGCCGCGTCGTCACGGACCGGGGCGTCGTCACGGCCACCGACGTGGTGGAGGCCACCACCACGCCGCTCAACCGCGTCTTCATGCACACCAAGCTCTTCCCGTACCGCACCTACGCGGTGGCAGGTCCGCTGGACGGGGCGCTGGAGCCGGCGCAGTACTACGACTGCAAGGAGCCCTATCACTACATCCGCACGCAGCCGGTGGACGGGCGCACCTACGTCATCGTCGGCGGCGAGGACCACAAGGTGGGCGCCGAGGAGGACACGGCGCGCTGCTACGCGGCCCTGGAGGAGTTCGCGCGCGAGCGCTTCCCGGTGGAGTCCATCACCCACCGCTGGTCCGGTCAGGTCATCGAGCCGGCCGACGGGCTGGCCTACATCGGCCGCGACAGCGCCCGGAAGCACGTCTACGTGGCCACGGGCTTCTCCGGCACGGGGATGACGTTCGGCACGCTGGCGGGGATGCTGCTCACCGACCTCATCCTCGGGCGGGAGAACCCCTTCGCCGCGCTGTACGACGCCACGCGCGTCAAGCCGATGGCGGGCGTGAAGGACTTCATCCAGGAGAACGCCGAGGTGGCCTTCCGCTTCGTCGCGGACCGGCTGGCCAGACCCGACGGCAAGCACCTGTCCGAGGTGGCGCCCGGCGAGGCCAAGGTGCTGGAGGTGGACGGACAGAAGGTGGCCGTCTACCGCGAGGAGGATGGCACCTCGCACGCCGTCTCACCGGTGTGCACGCACCTGGGCTGCCATGTGCATTGGAACGGCGCTGAGCGCTCGTGGGACTGCCCCTGTCACGGCGCGCGCTTCAGCCCCACGGGCAAGGTGCTCAACGGGCCCGCGGTGAAGGATTTGCCTTCCCGCAAGCTGCCCACCTGACGCCCCCGCCACGAAGCTCCCGAAGTCAGACGCGCCTTGAACCCCGCCGACATGGAGGCATGACATGAACGCGATTGAGTTGCTGAAGCAGCAGCATGACGAAGTGAAGAAGCTCTTCGCCCAGTACGGCAAGCTGCCGGACCACGCGGACGTGCGCCGCGGCGAGCTGTTCAAGATGATCGCCGACCGGCTCGCCGCGCATGCCACCATCGAGGAGCTGTACTTCTATCCGGCCACCAAGTCGGAGCGGACCGAGGACGAGCTGCGCGAGGCGGTGGAGGAGCACCTGTCCGCCAAGCGCATCATCGCGGACCTCTTGGAGATGTCTCCGGACGACGAGGAGTTCGACCCGAAGATGAAGGTGCTCCAGGAGCAGATCGAGCACCACGTCGAGGAGGAGGAGGGTGAGCTCTTCAAGAAGGTCCGCAAGCTGTTGTCCAAGGAGCAGCTCGAGGACCTGGGCATCCTGATGGAGCAGCAGTTCGAGGAGCTGATGGAGGAGGAGCCCCGCAACAACGTCCCCGCCGAGACGGACCACGCGGCGCCGCTGTAGGCCGCAAGATTCGGGTTGCGCGGAGCGGCCGGAGCGGCAGCATGGGGTTTCTCCATGCCCCGCTCCGCCTCCTCCGCTCCGCGCCTGCCCGAAGCCTTCACCCCGAGCGCCCGCCGTGCCCTGTCGCGCGCGGACCCGACGCTGGGCGCCCTGATGAAGCGCGTGGGCGCCTTCCGCATGGAGCTGAGCCCGCTGCACAGCCCGTTCGCGGCGTTGGCGCGCTCCATCGTCTTCCAACAGCTGCACGGCAAGGCCGCGGCGTCCATCTTCGAGCGCGTCAGCGTTCAGGTGGGGACAGGCAAGGACTTCACGCCCGAGGCCCTGCTCGCGACGCCGGAGAAGGCGCTGCGCGAAGCGGGGCTGTCCGCCAACAAGATGGCCGCGCTGCAGGACCTGGCGCGCAAGACGCTGGATGGCACCGTGCCGCCGCTCGCCCGGGTGCGCCGGATGAGCGACGAGGCCCTCATCGAGCACTTCACCCAGGTGCGGGGCATCGGCCAGTGGACGGTGGAGATGCTGCTGATGTTCCGGCTCGGCCGCCCGGACGTGCTGCCGGTGGACGACTTCGGCGTGCGCAAGGGCTTCATGCTCGCGTACGGCCTGGCGGAGATGCCCAAGCCGAAGGCGCTCCTGGAATACGGCGAGCGCTGGAGGCCCTGGCGCTCGGTGGCGAGCTGGTACATGTGGCGCGCCACGGAGCTGAGCTGGGAGCCGTCCGAGGGCTGAGCGGTGTCCCTCCCGCGCCATGGCGAGTGAGCGAGCGGGGGGCTCGTCGATGACGCGCCTTGCCGCACGGCGCTGGCGTCCTCACCCGTAGATGAAACGGGAGAGACGCCCTCATGCGAGCATTGACCTACCAGGGACCCTTCAGGGTCCGAGTGGAGAACAAGCCGGACCCCCGGCTGGAGCATCCCCAAGACGTCATCCTGCGGGTGACCAAGACGGCCATCTGTGGCTCGGACCTGCACCTGTTGCACGGGTTGGTCCCGGACACGCGGGTGGGCCACACCTTCGGGCACGAGTTCACCGGCGTGGTGGAGGAGACGGGCACGGAGGTCTCCCAACTGCGCAAGGGCGACCGCGTGGTGGTGCCCTTCAACATCTCCTGCGGCGGCTGCTTCTACTGCGAGCGCGGCCTCACGGCGCTGTGTGAGAACAGCAACCCCTCCAGCGACGTGGCGTGCGGCGTGTATGGCTATTCGCACACGACGGGCGGCTACGACGGGGGCCAGGCCGAGTACGTGCGCGTGCCGTACGCGGACGTGGGGCCCTTGAAGATTCCGGACGACATGGAGGACGAGGAGGTGCTGTTCCTCGGCGACATCCTGCCGACGGGCTACATGGGCGCGGAGATGGGCGAAATCAAGGGCGGCGAGACGGTGGTCGTCTTCGGCGCGGGCCCGGTGGGGCTGTTCGCCATGCGCTCGGCGTGGCTGATGGGCGCGGGCCGCGTGGTGGCGGTGGACTGCGTGCAGTACCGGCTCGACTTCGCGGAGCGGTTCGCGAAGGTGGAGACGGTGAACTTCCAGGAGGTGGGGGACGTCGTCGCCTACCTCAAGGAGATGTTCGAGGGCCGGGGCCCGGACGTGTGCATCGACGCGGTGGGCATGGAGGCCGAGGGCTCCACGACGCACCGGGTGATGGGGCTGGGGATGAAGCTGGAGGCGGGGGCTCCCACGGTGCTCTCGTGGTGCATCGACGCCGTGCGCAAGGGCGGCAATGTCTCCATCGTCGGCGTGTATGGACCGCCGTGGAACGTGATGCCGATTGGCACCGCGATGAACAAGGGGCTCACGCTGCGGATGAACCAATGCAACGTGCGCCGCTACATGCCGCACCTCCTGAAGCACATCCGCGAGGGGCGCATTGATGCGAAGGCCATCATCACCCATCGGTTCGGGTTGGAGGATGCGCCGGAGGCCTACCACCTGTTCGCCCAGAAGCGTGACGGCTGCGTCAAGTGCGTCCTCACGCCGGGCCATGCGTGACCGAAAGGAGCCAAGCCATGCCGGATAGACCTGTACCTGGCGCCGCCGCGGACCTGGATTTCGCCAGCCGCCCCGGCGTCCCGATGGAGACGCTGCCGCATCCCTTGCCGGGGGCTCGGATGCCCATCCGGTTCCAGCACTCGCCGGTGCGTGTGTTCAAGCACCCGGGCCGGGCGCAGCTGCCGCCGGTGTATGGAACGGCGCAGCCGCCGAAGGGGCTGAGCGGCCTGTTGCGCCGCGTGGCCTATGGGTTCCCGGACCACAAGGCCCGCCACTGGATGGTGTTGCTCCTGGCGGACCGGGTGGATGTCTGGGAGCACCGGCTGGCGAAGGTGCTGCCGTGGGCACTGCCCACCGCCGGGGTGCTGGCGCTCACTGGCACCGTGTGGCGGAAGTGGGCGCGCGCGTGAGGTGAGGTGTGGCGCCGGGGTTTGGGAGACCCGGCGCCATGGGGAGGCGACATCCAGGCCTGTTCTCTGTGAGGATTCTCGGGAATGCCTCCCTCGAAGCCGCCACCTCGACGTCCCGCCTCGAAACCCTCGGGGGCGAAGCCCCAGCCGGAGGCCGCGAAGAAGGCCGCGCGGAAGCCCGAGGCGGGTGGGGCCACGACGCCGGCCGTGACGCCCCAGCGAGGACAGGCGAAGCCCGCGGAGGCGAAGGCCGTCGCGAAGGCCGCGAGGACGGCGCCGAATGCCTCGGGTCAGAAGGCCGCCGCGAAGACTGTCGCGAAGCCTGGGGCTGCTGCTTCCGAGAGAAAGGCGGTCGCGAAGACAGCAGGGACGAAGGCCGCCGTGACGCCCGCGGAAGGGAGGGGCGTCGCGAAGACAGCGATTGCTGGAGCGAAGGTCGCTGAGAGGCCCGTCGCGGTCCCTTCCCAGGGGAAGGCGGCCACGAAGCCGGCGGAGTCCGGAGGGAGGCCGGAGGGCCCCGTCGTGAAGGGCGCACCGCGGCCCGTCGCGGCGCCTGCCGACGAGAACGTCACTGAGAAGACTGGGGCGACGGACGCTGCTGTGAAGGCTGCCCCGCGACTCGTCGTTGTGTCCGCGGAAGGGGACGTCGACGCGACGACGGCGGGGGGCCCACGGCTTGCCGAGGCGTCTTCGGAAGAGAGCGGCGCAGTCAACGTGATGCCAGCCTCGGGCGAGAAGACAGAGGCCACGCATGACGTGCGTGAGCTGGCGAGGGCCCTCGACGTCGACGCCACACGCGAGGAGGAGCTCCCCGCGCCTCGCGTCTCCGCACATCCGCATGAGCGGCCTCCGCTGCCTGTCGGAGCGTTCGATGCGAACGCGCTCCCCATCGCGGCGCTCGAACCACTCGATGGAGCATTCACGGGGGCGCCGCTGCTCGTCCACGCGAGCCCCGAGACGATTCGGACCTCCGGAGTCCTCGGCACCACGATGGGGCGCATCGTGCCCGGCAAGAGCGAGGGCGGCTTCACGTTCGCCGGTCAGGCCCGACTGTTCCTGCGCACCGTCAATCGCGTGGGCGAGACCTTCGCGCGAGATGACCAGGGACGGGTGACGCAGACCACTCCCCCGACCGGGACGCAGCGTTGCTCCATCGTGCTGCGCAACACCTCGGGCCGTCCCATCCACCTGCGGCTCGCGGGCGTCGTCTTCTCCAAGTACCTCACGCCCCAGTTCCCCGCGAACGCACGCGGTGAGCCCTTCAATCCAGACGAACAGGACGCGCTCGCCGAGGACCTCACGGGACTCATCGAGTCGACGTCCGGAAAGGTCCCCGACCCGGAGGGGCTCTTCTTCCGAGGGCCTCACGCTGTACTCGCCGCCGGCTTCATCGATGCGCGCGTCGACCCGCGTCCCCAGGACGAGCGCGAAGCCGAGCCGCTCCTCCGCGAGGACCTCGACTTGTCTCAGCTCGACGACGTGCGTCTGGGCACCTGCGGACGCATCGAGGCCGCGCTCACCGTTCAGCCCGGTGACACCGTGCTCGTCCTCGCCGCGCGCCATGAGAAGGGCGGCACGCTCCAGTCGCTCCTGGACTTCACGGCCGTGGACGCGAAGGGACAGCTCGACGTGGGCGCGAGGTTCCGGCTGGCCACCGTGTCCAGTCCGCTGCCGCTCACTCCGGACGAGCTCACCTCCATCTCCCGTGGAGAGCACCCCGTGGCCAGCGCGGGAGCGGACGCGCCCGAGACCACCGCCCCGGCGTTTCCTCCCCATCAGGGGGTGCTCGAGGCCGGCAGTGTCTTCGTGGGTGGCCGCACGGTGCGGCTGTCCGCGGGCAAGCGCGCCGGAGACCTCGTCATGTCGATGCCCGGCAGACACGGCGGCGTCTGGCCCGATGCCGCGCCCCTGATGCCGACCACGCGCGAGCCCGAGCCGAGAGCGCCCCGGACCCACGAGGGAGCCCGAGGCGTCTCGTACGTGCTGACGTACACCCTGGAGAACACCGACGCCGAGCCGCGCGAGGTGGAGCTGCTGCTCACCTCACCGCGTCGTCATCCCTCGGAACACTTCTTCCCGCAGGCGGGTGTCCTCCAACTGGCGATGAAGGTCGACGGGGAGCGGGTGGACGTTCGCGTCAACCAGCGCGGCGACGGGCGGGTGCTCGCGTGCTTCGAGCTGCCGCCCGAGGGCCGGCGTGAAGTCCGACTCAAGTGGACCCACGCGGGAGGCACCTTCCCTCCCGCGGGCCTCGAGTGGCGCATGCGCGCCGGCTGAGGACTAGTCGGACCAGGTCGTCACGCGCACCATGCGCACGAAGTTGCGCTCCGTGCTCACCGCGGCGATGAAGAAGCCGCCCGCGTCGCCGGGGCCGCCACCGCCGCAGTACGTCCGGCAGGACCAGTTCGTGGTGTAGAGCCGGTTGCTGTTGCGGGAGACCTGCGTGATGAACGCCAGTGCGCCGTCCACCTCATCGGAGTTGGGCGTGCCATTGATGACCTGCTCCTTCAGCATGGCGAGCAGCTCCTGGACGGTGATGGGCTTGAAGTACGACACGCCCTCGTGGAGTTCGAAGGCCGCGCCCGCCTTGTAGGTGAGCGTCCGCTGGTTGGCGACGCCCATCCCGGCGGGGATGTTGCCCTCCATGATGTCCGTGGAGGTGGTGAGGGGCCCGGTGGCGCCGAAGTAGTCGGCTGGCGTCTGGGGGAGCACGTCGAGCCACAGCGGCGAGTACCAGGTCAGGCCGTCGTTCAGCTCGTGGGTGTCGATGAGGTACTTCATCGCGGTGGCCGTCACGCCCTGCTTGAACGTCAGGTCGGAGATGCGGTCGGCCAGGTACGCGCGCTCGACGGCGTCGACCTTGTCGTCATCCTGGAGGAAGCGATTGACGGCGCCGCGCATCTCCGCGCGGATGACGGTGGCGCCTCCCGGGCTCGTGGCGAGGCGGGCGGCGGAGATGTCGGCCGCGAACGCGGGAATCGTCGTGGTGCTGTCAGCGAGGGCAGGGGTGGCGGCCAGGACCACACCACCCAACAGGGACTTCATCGAAGAAGAGAGCATGCGTTGCACCTCTCGTGAGCGAGCGCGCCCACGATGAATGGGGGACAGCGCGTACGCACTTAACACCCACGACTGACACGTCTGGCGATGCGCTCAGCGTGTGCCGGATTCCACGGGAGGGCTCTCGTCGCGAGCCTGGGATGCGCTGTTTTCGTGTGACACATCCGTGACGAAGCGCGCCTGGAGATGCCGGATGGGAATCAGCAGCGCGAGGAACGCGACGGACAGTCCGGCGCCGAGCAGGAACACGGGGCCATAACCCAGCGCGAGCCCGTGGGTGGAGTCCGCGAGCCATCCCGCGAGGGGCGCGGCGGGCGCCTTGCCCCAGACCTCGATGCTGGCCATCAGTGTGTAGTGTGACGCGCCGATGCGCCGGTCCACGCGCGACATCATGAACGCGAACATCACGGTGGTGAGCGCGCCGCCGACGAGCTCCTCCGCGAGCGTCACGCCGATGACGCCCGCGTCGCTGACGCCATGGGTGGCCAGCCACCAACGCCCCATCAGCGGCAGCACGCGCAGCGACGCGGTGAGGGACAAGGCCCCGAGGATGGGCATGCGCGTGGCGAGCACGCCACCTGTCACGGAGCCGAGGATGGACGCGGCGTTGCCCCACGTCCCGACCCACTGGCCTATCTGCCAGGCGGGGATGCCCGCGTCGACGAGGAAGGGCTTGTAGAGCACGTCCGCCATCGTCTCGCCGAACTTGTACGTGCCGATGAAGAGCAGCACCCAGCCGATGCCCGGCTGACGCACCGCCGTGAGGAACACCGCGAACCACTGTCGCCAGCTCCCGGTCTTCGCCTCGACGCGCGCGGTGGGCTCGGCGTCGCGCTCACGCGAAGGCGCCTCGCGATACAGGAGCGTCACGCCGAGCGCGACGGCACACAGCAAGGCCATGCCGTGGAACAGGCCCGGCCAGCCCAGGTACTTGCTGGCCCAGACGAGCAACCCGCCACCGGTGAGCATCCCCAGCTTGTAGCCCACGACCTGCACGGTGTTGCCCAGGCCCAGTTCCTGGGGGCGCAGCAGGTCCACCGCGAGCCCGTCCACGGCGATGTCCTGGGTCGCGGCGAAGAGGTTCATCACCAGGATGAGCCCGAGCAGCACCTTCAGCGAGCCGCCGTCCGACACGAGCATGCCCGCCGCCATGCACGTGAGCGTCAGGCCCGCCTGCATGGGGAGGATCCACGACTTGCGTCGACCGATGCGCGACGAGGAGTAGCGGTCCACCAGCGGCGCCCAGAGCACCTTGAGTCCCCAGGGCAGCGCGAGCACCCCCGCGAAGCCCAGCGCGGTGAGCGATACACCCTGCCCGCGCAGGTAGACGGGCAGCGCGGTGGCCTGGAAGCCGAAGGGCAGTCCCTGCACGAAGTAGAGGACGCCGAGCAGTGCGAGCCGGGAGGCGGGGAGTCTCATGGACACCGCCGAGCATAGGGCCTCCTGTCACGCGCCGCGCGGGTGCCACCGACTTTCATCTCGACGTGCGCTCCAGACGTGGGCCGCTCCGGAGCGAGGGCATTCGAGGGCCGCCTGCCCGTGGTGTCGGGCCCACGGTGGAGCAGGGGAGCACCCCGGTGCACGCGGAGGAGAGCAAGGGGCCCGAGGAGCGAGGTTCGTCGCATGCGGGGCCCGGGCTCAGCTTGTGGCTCACACCCGGTCTCTCGAACACGGTCCTGAGAAGGGGACGCATGCGTGAGCAGCCAGCCAGCCGCGAGCAGTCGACCCCCGGAGCCGCCAGGCCACTGCCCTCGCTGCGCGTGCTCGACGTGGTGGCGCTCACCGTCGGCGTCGTGCTGGGCGCGGGCATCTTCAAGGCGCCCTCGCTCGTGGCGGAGCAGTCCGCGAGCGGCGCGCAGATGCTGCTCGCCTGGGGGCTGGGAGGCGTGGCCTCCCTCGTGGGCGCGCTCTGCTACGCGGAGCTCGCCAGCGCCTGGCCGCACCCCGGCGGCGACTACCACTACCTCTACCGGGCGCTGGGCCGTGGGCCCGCCTTCCTCTTCGCGTGGGCCCGGCTCACCATCATCCCCACGGGCTCCATCGCGCTGTTGGCCTTCGTCTTCGGCGACTACGCCTCGCAGCTCTTCTCCCTCGGCCCCGCGTCCTCATCCCTCTACGCGGCGGCCATGGTGGTGGGGCTGACGGCCGTGAATGTCGCGGGCGTGCGGCAGGGAACGCGGACCCAGAACCTGCTCACCCTGCTGGAGGTGCTCGGCGTGCTCGCCGTCATCCTCGCGGGGCTCGTGCTGGCGCCTCCCGCCGCGCAGACCGCGACCACCGTGCCAGCCGCGCCCTCGGGTACGTCCTGGGGCCTCGCCATGGTCTTCGTCCTGCTCACCTACGGCGGCTGGAACGAGGTGGCATATCTGTCCGCCGAGATGAAGCGCTCGCGGCGCGGGCTCGCATGGGCGCTGCTCGTGAGCATCGGCGTGGTGACGCTCCTGTACCTGCTCGTCAACCTGGCGTACCTGCGCGGCCTGGGACTGGAGGGCATGGCCGCGTCCGAGGCGGTGGCCGCGGACGTGATGCAGCGAGCCCTGGGGAGCACGGGCGCCGTGGTGCTCTCCATCCTCATCGCCCTGTCCGCGCTGACCTCCGCCAACGCCACCGTGCTCACGGGCGCGCGGACCCAGTATGCCTTTGGCAAGGACAGCCTGTTGTTCAACGCCCTGGGGCAATGGCACGCACGCGCGAACACGCCGACGCGCGCGTTGCTCGTGCAGGGGGCGATATCGCTCGCGCTGGTGGGACTGGGCGCGCTGACCCGCCAGGGCTTCCAGACGATGGTGGAATACACCGCGCCCGTCTTCTGGCTGTTCTTCCTGCTCACCGGCGTGTCGCTGCTGGTGCTCCGCGTTCGAGAGCCGGACGCGCCGCGCCCCTTCCGCGTCCCGCTCTATCCGCTGACGCCGCTCCTGTTCATCGCCGTGTGCGGCTACGTCCTCTACTCCAGCCTGGCCTACACGGGCCTGGGCGCGGTGGCGGGGCTCGTCGTGCTCGCCGTCGGCGGCGTGCTGCTCGCGGTGGAGGTGGCGCGAGGCCGGCGCTCCCCCCGAGGCGTCGGCATGCGCGCGCGCCCGTTCGACTCACCCAAGGAGGCCACATGAAGACGTCGTCCGTGCTGGTGCTGATGCTCGCGGTGGGACCCGGAATCACCTGGGCCCAGGAGGCCGCGCCGCCACCGTCCTCCGCGCCCGGCTTCTCCGCCAACGCCCCGGAGGTCCCCTACGTCCCCACGCCCGAGCCCACGGTGGAGGGCATGCTGTCGCTCGCCGGCGTGAAGCCCGGGGACGTCGTCTACGACCTGGGCAGCGGTGACGGGCGCATCGTCATCTCCGCGGTGCGGAATCACGGCGCCAGCCGGGCCGTCGGCGTGGACATCAACCCCGAGCGCGTCAAGGAAGCCCAGGACAACGCGCGTCGCGCCAGCGTGGAGGACCAGGTGGAGTTCCGCCAGGGAGACTTGTTCGACGCGGACCTGAGCGGCGCCACCGTGGTGACGCTCTACCTGCTGCCCACCGTCAACGAGCGCCTCAAGCCCAAGCTGCTCGCCGAGCTGAAGCCCGGCACCCGCATCGTCTCCCACGGCTTCGACATGGGGGACTGGGCTCCCGAGAGGCAGACCCAGGTGGACGGCCGCACCGTCTATCTCTGGGTCGTCCCGGAACCCGGCGCCGAGCCGCCCGCCGCGCGTTGAGCTCCAAGAGAAACGTGTCTCGTTTTCTCGGGACTCGGAGTGTTTGACAGGTTACGGCCTTCATACAATCGTGACGCACCTCCCGACAGCACACTGGGATTCCACCTCCGAGGGGGAAGTCATGGGTTTGCCCGAGCGAAGAGCCATTGCGCAGTACAAGCAGAACGTCTTCCCGAAGTGGCAGCAGAAGCTCAACGAGCTTGTTGGCGAGCCCATCGAAATCGAGGTCGAGTGGGACACGCTCGGAGCCGACGGGTTGGCGCACCTCTTCGAGCAGGGCATCGACGCCATCTACTTCGAGCCGCTGGTGCTGGCGCTCCAGGACATCGGCGTGGATGACTTCTCCAAGCAGGCCATCCGGGATGGCTTCAAGAAGTACATCATCAGCGGCATCGAGCCGGAAGACCGCATCTTCTACCGCTTCGAGAACAAGACGCTGTCGTACCGCCACAACTTCAGCAACATCGAGAACTACACGAACGAGCGCCGTCAGCGCATCGTGAACCTGATGGAGAAGGGCCTCTAGGCCGTCTTCGTCTGGGATTGCCTTCCGGAGCCGCCGTGGAAAAGAGCGCTCCGGAAGGTGGCCGTCTGTCTTCAGCGGCTGTGCTTGAGCACCATCGCCTCCAGCCGCGTGAGGGCCTTCTCCAGGACCTCCATCGACGGGCCGAAGGACAGGCGCACGTAGCTGCGGAAGCGCGAGGGACGCGCGCGGCGCTTGCCGGGGTTCACGTCGAAGAACTCACCGGGCACGGTGATGATCTTCTCCTCCAGCGCGGCGCGGAAGAAGCCCATGCCGTCGTTGAGCGGCGCGGGCAGGCCGGACACGTTGCCCCAGACGTAGAACGTCCCATCCGGCGCGCGGTCCGTGCGGATGCCCAGCCGCTCCAGGCGCGAGTGGAACCGGTCGCGCTTCTCCCGGAACGTGTTGTGGATGGCCATCGTCTCCGCGATGACCGGCTCCTCCTGGAGGAGCGGAATCGCGGCGCGCTGCAGGGGGCGGCTGCCACCGCCGTCCAGGAAGCTGCCCGCGCTGGAGACGGCCTCAATCACCTGCTTGGGCCCCACCGTCCACGTCATGCGCCAGCCCGGGTAGCGCCAGTTCTTCGTGAAGCCGTCGAACAGGACGATGGGGTCCCGATTCACGTCCTCCACGTAGCGCGCCGCGCTCTCCACCGGCAGGTGCCCGGGGCGGCCCGTCCAGACGTAGTGCGAGTAGAACTCGTCGATGAGCAGCGTGCACTCCAGCTCGCGCGCCACGCCCACCCACCGGGCCAGCTCGTCACCCTGCACCAGCTTGCCGGTGGGGTTGCACGGGTTGGAGAAGAGCAGGGCGGACAGCCCGCGCCCCTGCACCTCGCGCCGCAGGTCCTCGTGCGTGAAGGCGTAGCCGCGCTCGCCCTCCAGCAGGATGGGGATGGCGGTGAAGGCCTTGAAGACATCCAGCAACTCTTCGTACGCCGTGTAGTCCGGCAGGAAGTGGCCCAGGTTGACTGAACCCAGGCTCGCCGCCGCCCGCGTCAGCGCCGCGCGCCCGCCGCCCGAAAGACAGACGTTCTCCGCGCTGTACTGGCCGGGCATGCCCTTGCGGTAGAGGCGGTTGTAGAGGCCGGCGATGGCCTCCCGCACGTCCCACAGCCCCGCGACGGGCGCGTACTCCATGTCCGCCACGTCGATGTTCACCGAGCCCAGCCGCGCGGGGGCCCCGGGCAAATCACCCGTCTCCGGCTGCCCCTGGCCCAGGTTGCACCAGTCAGGGTCGCTGGAACGGTAGCCTCGGCGCGTGGCCTCGGCGGTGACGTAGATGACGCCCGTGCGCGGCACGGAGCGGAATGCGGGAATCGTGACGTCGTCGCTCACGGCGCCACACCCTAGCGGAAAACCGGCGCCGCGCGCGTGGCCCGGCGCTACCGGACGATGGGCACCGTCACCGGCGAGTGGTCATCCACCGTCAGCTCCACCTTGCCCACCCGCCACAGCACCGGCTTGAAGCTCGCCTCCACGTGGTGGCCGTCGGACGTCTCCAGGACAGCCACGCCTTCCTTGGGCAGATACTCACCCACCTCGTAATTCAGGGTGGTGAGGGTGAGCTTGTCCACGCCGTCGGGGCCGCTCAGCTCGCCCGTGCCGTCGAGCACCAGCGACGAGCCGCCCAGAATCGGCATGCCCGGACGCTTGGTCACCTTCGCGTCCATCCGCATGGTGTGGCCCTCGCGCCCGGGGATGTCGCCCTCGGCCTTCACCCAGACGCTCGTCAAATCGCCGCAGGTGCCGTAGCCCACCTCGGCGGGCAGCACCACGCCCTCCACGCGCAGCTGGCGCAGGTCCGCCTCCACCTCCATCCGGTCCTCGCCGCCGCGGTACTTGAAGAACACGCGCCCGGAGAGGCCCAGGCCGTGGACCTGGCAGTTGGGGCCGCTGAACGTCACCACCACGCCGTCCGTCACCGCGTCGAGCGACTCCACCGTGGTGGTGGCGCACGCGAGCCGCTGGGACAGGTCCACCGTGGCGATGTCGAGGAAGCCGCGGCGCGGCTCGCCGCACGTGTACACCGGCATCAACCCCAGCACCTCGAGCGCCCCGCGCGTCAGGTGCCCCACCGCCGCGGCGCGCTCCACCTTCGCCTTCGCGGATTGGACCAGCTCCTCCGGAGGCTCACCACCACAGCCGGACAGCAGGGCGACGACGACGGACAAAGAGAGGAGGCTTCGCATGGCGCTGCTCCAAGGTATCCCATCCGCGCCTTCGCGGGCGGGGTGCACCCTGGGAGAGCAACCGCTGTGCCTGGAGACAACCTCGCGGAAGGACTGGGAAAGGTCTGACGCGACCCCCCGCGAGGGGCGTGAAGCGCGGTGCACACTCCGGGCGCACACGCCTCACGTGACAGGGATGTCTCAGCTCTCCAGCGACGCGCGCAGGAACCACGCGTGCTTCTCGAACTCCACGATGATGCCGGTGGCCAGGTCCTCGGAGTCCGCGTCGTCCACCTCGACGAACAGCTTGCGGCTCTCACGCAGGCCGTCCAGGTACACCTCGATGCGCTCGGCCAGCAGCTTCACGTGCTCCAAATCCTTCGTGGTCTCCTGCGGATACTCCGGCAGGCGGCTCGCCTTGCCCACGTGGCGCGTGGTGCCGTAGGCCTTGCCACCCAGCGTCACCGCGCGCTCCGCGATGGAGTCGTTGTGATTGGCCAGGCTCACCGCGAAGGTCTCGAACAGCGGGTGCAGCGCCGCGAACTGCGGGCCCTTGATGTTCCAGTGGGCCACCTTGATCTGCGAATGCAGGTCCAGACCGTCCGCCAGTCGGGCGTTGAGGGATTCGACGACGGAGGCGCGGGTCTTCTCGGGAAGGGGGCTGGGGCTGCGGTACATGATGGCTTTCCTCTCGTGCTCAATCGTTGGGGACGCCCGTTGGATGCGCGGCGCCCGAAAACGAAGCGCCCCCCGGTGTCTCCACCGGAGGGCGCCTCACATCACGTCAGTGACTCGCGGCTGGGAGCCTTTAAGACTCCAGACCCACCGCCGCGGCGTGGATGACCGCCGCGACGCGGACCGCGTCGTGCACCTGGTCCTCCGACAGGCCGCCCTCGAGGACGACCTTCTCGTGGGACTGCATGCACATCTCGCAGCCGTTGATGGCGCTCACCGCGAGGCAGACCAGCTCGAAGTCCACCTTGTTGGTCAGCACCTGCGCGAGCCTGTTCATCCGCAGCCCGGCACGCTTGGTCGAGTAGGACTCCTTCCCGATCATGTGCCGGAAGCGGTAGTAGACGTTGTTCATCGCCATCAGCGAGGCGGCGGCTCGCGCATCCTCGATGACGGGGTCGGGGTTCGCGAGTGCCTTCCGCGCCTCGTTCAACATGGCCTCCTTCAGCCGCTCGTTACGAACGGCGAAGGCGCACGCGACGGCCACGCCCCAACGCTGCTCCGGGGTGAGGCTGCCGCCTTCCAGGACGGCCTGGAGGTTGAGGCGGGTGTCCTTGTGGGAGTCCGTGAGCTCCGCACGGACGACTTCGAGTGAGGCCATGACGCGTTACCCCGCCTTCGCCAGCTTCTGGGTGAGGGTCTCCTCGCCCTTGCTCCAGTTGCAGGGGCACAGCTCGTCCGTCTGGAGCGCGTCCAGCGTACGCACCGTCTCGGAGACGTTGCGGCCCACGGACAGGTCGTTCACCGTCACGTGGCGGATGATGCCCTCGGGGTCCGCGATGAACGTCGCGCGCAGCGCCACGCCCTCCTCCTTGTGGAGGATGCCCAGCGCGTTGCACAGCTCGTGCTTCAGGTCCGCCAGCATCGGGAAGGGCAGGTTCTTCAGGTCCGGGTGGTGCGTGCGCCACGCGTGGTGCACGAACTCGCTGTCGGTGCTCAGGCCCAGCACCTGCGCGTCACGGTCCGCGAAGTCCTTGTTCTTCTTGCCGAACTCCGCAATCTCCGTGGGGCAGATGAACGTGAAGTCCTTCGGCCAGGCAAACAGCACCAGCCACTTGCCCTTGAAGGTCTCGTTCGTGATCTCCTGGAACTCCTTGCCCTTCTCCAGGCTCACGGTGGCCTTGACCTTGAAGCTCGGGATCTTGTCGCCAACGGTCAGCATGTCGTTACCGCTCCTTGGGTTTGGGGGGCCGGGGGTGGCCCCTGGGAAGATGTCTTCTGCGCACTGCTACAGCAGTCTTCGTGCCAGCCCATCCACTACAATGATTCCGGGGACTTGGCTTCCATCCCGCGCTGGTCACTGCCGCCGGGGCGGTGAATAACGAAATGTCGGTGGCACTCGCCACTGCAATTTCGGTGGATGAACAGCCGGGCCGGTGGAGTGCCCTCCGTCACGGCTGGAGAGCCGGCGGAAAATACGAGAACTCTCGCGAGGTTGCACGCGGTACGGGCGGGCAGACGCCCGATTGATGGGCCGCCAACTGAAAAGGCCCGGGCCCCGACATGTGGGTGCCCGGGCCGGTGACAGGGCCTTCGTTCCTCAGTGCGAGGGGGTGGCGACGGCGCGTGCGTCGGGGGCGGGCAGCCTGGCCTCGCCGCGCAGCTTCTGCACCAGCACGTAGAGGCCGGGGATGAACACGAAGTTCACCACCGTGGAGACGAGCATGCCGCCGAACACGGCCGTCCCCAGCGAGTTGCGCGAGCCCGCGCCCGCGCCCGACGCGGTCATCATGGGCACCACGCCGAGCAGGAAGGCGGTGGACGTCATGAGGATGGGGCGCAGGCGGACCTCGGCGGCCTCCACCACGGCGTCGGTGATGCTCCGGCCCTGCGCGCGCAGCTGCTCGGCGAACTCGACGATGAGGATGGCGTTCTTGCTGGCGAGCCCCACGAGCATCACCAGGCCCAGCTGGCAGAACACGTCGTTGGCCTGACCGCGCAAGAGCTGCAGGCCCAGCGCGCCGAGGATGGCGAGCGGCACCGACAGGATGATGACGAAGGGCAGGCTGAAGCTCTCGTACTGGGCGGCGAGGACCAGGAAGACGAAGAGCAGGCCCAGGCCGAAGATGAGCAGGGATTGGCCGCCGCTCTGCTGCTGCTCCAGGCTGATGCCTGTCCATTCGGCGCTCATGCCCTGGGGCAGGTGCCGGGCGGCGAGCTCCTCCATGGCCTCCATGGCCTGGCCCGAGGACACGCCGGGCGCGGCCTGTCCGCTCAGCTCCACCGCGCGGAACAGGTTGTGGTGGCGGATGAGCTGCGCGGAGAGGGTGGGCTGGACCTTCACCAGGGACTCGAGCGGAATCATGTCGCCGGTGTCGCTGCGCACGTAGAAGGCGGCGATGTCCGCGGGGCTGTCGCGGAACTGCTGCTCGGCCTGCACGTAGACGCGGTACGCGCGGTTCGCGTAGTTGAAGTCGTTGATGTACTGGCTGCCCATGTAGACCTGGAGCGTGCTGAAGATCTGGTCGATGGGCACGCCCACGGCCTTGGCGAGCTGGCGGTCCACCTCCACGTCGAGCAGCGGCGTGTCCGCGTTGAAGCCGGTGAAGACGCCGCGCAGCCGGCTGTCGTCGTTGCCCTGGGCCATGAGCTGCTGCGCGGCGGAGGCGAGCTGGTCCAGGGAGCTTTCGCCCGCGGTGTCCTCGACGACGAACTGGAAGCCGCCCACGGCGCCGACGCCTCGGATGGCGGGCGGCTGGAAGGGCACCACGCGCGCGCCGCCAATGCGGCTCAAGGGCGCGCGCAGCCGCTCGACGAGCGCGGCCACGCTCTGCTCTGGGCCTGTCCGCTCGTCCCAGGGCTTCAGGGGGACGAAGATGTTGGCCATGTTGGAGCCGGTGCCCTGCGGGGACATGCCGCCGTTGGCGAAGATGGCGCGCACCTCCGGCTGGGCGAGCAGCACCTGCTCCACCTGCGCCATGACCTTCTGCGTCTGGGAGAGGGACGTGCCCTCGGGGCCCTGCACGGTGACCAGCAGGTAGCCCTGGTCCTCGTCGGGGATGAAGCCCGTGGGCGTGATGACGACCAGCGCGCCCGTGGCGACGACGCACAGGAGGAAGGCGCCGAGGGCGAGGGCCGGGTGCGCGAGGAGCCGGCGCAGCGCGCGGCCGTACAGGTGGCGCGTCCGGTCGAGCACGCGGTCGACGTGACGGAAGAAGACCCACTTGTCCCCGGTGTGGCTCGACAGCATGCGCGCGGCGAGCGCGGGGGTGAGGGTGAGCGCGCAGAAGGTGGAGAGAGCCACGGACGCGGCGATGGTGAGCGCGAACTGGCGGTAGATGGCGCCGGTGGTGCCGGGGAAGAGGGCCACGGGGAGGAACACCGCCACCAGGACGATGGAGATGGCGATGACGGCGCCGGACACCTCCTTCATGCCCTCGCGCGCGGCCTGGGGGGCGGTGAGCTTCCGCTCCAGCATCAGCCGCTCGATGTTCTCGATGACGACGATGGCGTCGTCCACCACGAGGCCCGTGGCCAGGGTGAGTCCGAAGAGGGTGAGCGTGTTGATGGAGAAGTCGAGCAGCTTCACGAAGGCGAAGGTGCCCACGAGTGACACGGGGAGGGTGAGCGCGGTGATGAGCACGCTGCGCCAGCCGTGGAGGAACAGGAAGATGACCAGGATGACCAGGACGATGGCCTCCACCAGCGTGCGGACCACCTCGCGCAGGGTGGCGCGCACCGCGAGCGTGGTGTCGGTGCCCGTCTGGTACTCCATGCCCGGAGGGAACTGGGCGGACAGGCGCTGCAGCTCGGCGAGGACGGCGTCGCGCACCTCGAGCGCGTTGGCGGTGGGGAGCTGGAAGGTGGCGATGCCCACGGCCTGCTTGCCGCTGAAGCGCAAGAGGGTGCTGTAGTTCTCCGCGCCCAGCTCCACGCGGGCCACGTCCTTCATGCGCACGGCCTTGCCGCTCGCGTCGCGCATGAGGACGATGTCGCCGAACTCCTCCGGCTCGATGAGTCGGCCGCGTGCGCGCACCGCGAGCTGGTAGGGCTGGTCCTCCTCGGACGGGGGTTGGCCCACCTGTCCGGCGGCCACCTGGAGGTTCTGCTCCTGGAGGGCGCGTGTCACGTCCAGGGGCGTGAGCTTGCGGCGGGCGAGCTCGGTGGGGTCCAGCCACACGCGCATGGAGAACTTGCGCTCGCCGAAGATGCGCACGTCGCCCACGCCGCGCACGCGCTTGATGGCGTCCTTGAGATTCACATCCGCGTAGTTGGAGAGGAACTTCGCGTCATAGCGGTCATCCGGGCTGTAGAGCGCGACGGAGAGGAGGATTTGACTGGAGGCCTTGTTGACGACGATGCCCGTCTGGTTCACCTGGGCGGGAAGTCGCGCGGCGGCGCGGCTGACGCGGTTCTGCACGTCGACGGCGGCGACCTCGATGTCGCGCGTGGCCTCGAAGGTGATGGTGACGTTGCTGGTGCCGTCGTTGCCGCTGGTGGAGGAGATGTAGCGCATGCCCTCCACGCCGTTGAGCTCCTGCTCCAGGGGGATGGTGACGGCGCTCTCGACCACCTCGGCGCTGGCGCCGACGTAGGTGGCGGACACCGTGACCTGGGGCGGCGCCAGGTCCGGGTACTGCGCGATGGGCAGAGTTGGGATGGCGATGAGGCCCACCAGCGTCAGCAGGATGGAGCAGACGATGGCGAAGACGGGCCGGCGGATGAAGAAGTCGATGAACATGTCAGCGTCCGGTCATCCGCGCGGCGGTGTGCAGTAGGGTCTTCACCTTCACGGGCGCGCCGTCGCGCAGGGCCTGCAGGAACGAGACGGCCACGCGCTCACCGGGCTCCAGGCCGTGCTCCACGACGTAGCTGCGCTCCCCGAGCGCGCCGAGGGTGATGGGCCGGCGCTCCACCACGGTGGCGCCGTCCTTCTCTCGCACCACGAGGGCGAAGGGCTGACCGCTCTGGCGCACCACCGCGAGCGCGGGAATCTGGAGCGCGTCGCGCACGGAGTAGACGAGGCGCGCGCGCACCAGCTCACTGGGGCGCAGGCCGTGGGTGTTCTGGAAGGCGGCCTTCACCTCGACCAACTGGGTGCGAGGGTCGGCCTGGGGTGCGACGAAGAAGAGGGGGCTGGTGAGCAGCACCGTGCCTTTCGCGTCGAGCACCTCCATCATCGTGTCGGGCCTCAGCGAGCGGGCGCGAGGGGAGGGGACGGACACGCTCACCTCGAGGATTTCGGCCTGGGCGACGCGGGTGAGCGGCGTGGACGCGGTGACGAAGTCGCCTTCGCGGACGAGCACGTCGTCGACGGTGCCGGCGAAGGGGGCGCGGATGACGTGGAACTGGAGCTGGACCTGGCGCTGGGCGACCTGGGCCGAGGAGGCGCGCGCGGTGGCCTCGGCGGAGTCGACGCGGGCCTGGGCGCTCTCCAGCTCCTGGGCGCTGGCGAGACCTTCCTGACGCAGTGTCTGGGTGCGGGTCAGCGTGCGGCGGGCGAGCTCCAGGTCGACTCGCGCCGAGCTGAGCTGCGCCTGCGCGCCGTCGAGCGCGGCGGCCTCCACGCGTGCGTCGACCTCGAGGAGCGGTGCGCCTGACTCCACGTGCTGGCCCGGGCGCACGTGGATGCGGCGCACGTAGCCGTCCACCCGGGGGAGCACCGTGACGCTCTGTCGCGACAGCAGGCTGCCCAGGTACTCCCCCGTGTCGCGCACTTCGCGAGGAGCCACGGTGACCACGTCGATTTCCCGAGGCTCGGGCGCGGCCGGGGCCGCCTTCTTTCCCGAGCACCCCAGCATCAACAACAACGTCACACTCCACAGCCGATTCATCCGAGTCTCCAGGGGCGCACCAGCAGCTTCATCCGTCGCATCGGGCCTCCGTCAGGAAGGCGTCCAGGTGGGCCTGGACGCGCCGTCCACAGCCGCGTCATCCCTGTCTCCAGGAAGCGCATCGGGGGATTCATCCGTTGCATCGGGCCTCCGTCAGGAAGGCGTCCAGGTGGGCCTGAACGCGCTGGAACTCACGCAGCACCAGGTTCAGCTCGGCCTCTCGCAGGGCCGCGCCGCTCTGCACCAGCTCGAGGCTGCTGCCCCGGCCCACCTCGAACGCGCGGCGGGTGAGCTGGTCGGTGCGCTCGGCGAGGTCGCGTGACTCCACCGCCGTCGTCACCAGGGCATCGACCACCTCCACGCTCCGGCGTGCGCGCGCCACCTCCACCGAGACCTCACGGTGGGTGTCTTCCAGTTGGGCCTCGGCCTGCTTCTCGACGCCCGTGCGCTCGCGCACGAGCCCTTCGCGCAGGCCGCCCTCCCAGAGCGGCAGGGAGAGCACGGCGGAGACGCTCCACGTCGCGAAGCGGCCGAAGCCCGGCTCCGTGGTGAGGCCGAGGAGCGTGCTGCTGACCCCGAGGGTGGGGAGATATCCCGCGGCCGCTTGTCTCAGACCGTCACGCGCCGCGGCCACCTGCGCCCGCGCCGCCACGAGGTCCGCGCGGGCGTCCAGGTTCTCCAGCGCGGCGCAGTCCCGCCGGGTGTCATCCATCAGCCCGCGCAGGTCGAAGGTCGGGTCGACGCCGAAGGACTCGCCGAAGCCGAGCGCGAGTCCCAGCGCCTCGCGAGTCCGTCGCAGTTGCTCGTCCCCCGCGACGAGCGCGCCGCGTGCCACCGCCACGTCCTGCTGGACGCGCACCACGTCCAACTGGTTGCCCGCGCCCAGCTCGAAGGAGCGCTGCGTGAGGGCCGCGCGCTCCAAGGCGCGCAGCAGACCGACACGGTTCATCTCGGCCGCGCGTTCGGCGGCGACCGTGGCGACGAGGCTCTGCGCGAGCCCGAGGACGAGGCGACGGCGGAGGTCCTGGAGCGAGGCCACCGCGCCGGCCTCTGCTTCTCGCGCGGAGGACAGGCCTCGCCACGCGCTCAGGTCGATGACCGACTGGGTCAGCGTGGTCGTGAGGGTGACCGCGGGCTGGGTGGCGGTGCGACCGTCCCCGGCGGCTCCCGGAAGAACACCTGGAGCCAGCGAGGGATTGAGGAGGTCCTGCGCCACCGCCGCCTGGGTGCGTGCATGGGGCAGCAGCGCGGAGAGGGCCTGCCTCCAGCGGCCACTCGCGCGCTCCACGCCCGCTTCGGCGCCACGCAAATCCGTGGACCGTTCCCGGACGAGGGCGAGCGCCTCACCCCAGCTCTTCACGCGCCGAGGCGCGGGAGGGACGGGGGCGAGCATCGCGTCCTCGACCTTGGGAGGCAGCGGCTCGGCGTGTGTCGGAACGGCAACGAGGATGAGGACGAGCGCCAGTCGACGAACGCCCCGTGAGGGGTGATTCACGATGGCGTGCCGTCCACGGCCGTATGGATGTCGCCGTCACCCTCGGTGGCAAACGACGCCGGACCGACAGCGAGGAGAAGGACAGCGAGCCGCTTGAACGACATGAAACGCGCCTCCATCGAACAGGTCGTGGAGGCACAGTGCCCGCGCGAGCAGCACGCGGGTGGAGAGTTCTGTCAGTGGGCCCGTGCGAGCGGCGAACGGGGCCCACGGGTCGGCGAACGGGACCGGTGGCTCCCGCTCAGTCGCCGCCGAGCGTCCGCCGGAAGAACGACACGGCCTCCGAGAGCGTCCGAGCCTGCGAGGCCCCTCGCGTCCCGGGCGTGGCATCCCGGCACAACACCTCCGCCACCTTGAATCCGAGCTCCGTGCATCGGGGCAGGAAGGTGAAGTGCGCCGCGTCCTCGAGCACCACCGTGGTCGCCGAGGGCAACAGCTTCGCCAGATGCATGCCGTTGTGCTCGTGGGGCATCAGCTCGTCCCCCTGGGCCAGCACCAGCGCCACCGGTACGTCGATGTCCGCGACGTCCCGCGCCTCGTAGCTCCCCGCCATGCCGGGAGCCATGGAGAAGGCCGCCCTCACCCGGGCGTCCTTGTACGACGCCCGCGCCACCGCGAGGTCGATGCGGCTGTAGTCCACATCGCGCAGCTCATCGCAGCCCGGGTGCTCGCGCGTCTCCGGCGCGGTGCACCCCTGCATGATGGGTGACAGGTTGAGCCGCGCACCCGCCAGCGCGAGCGCCGTGTAGCCCCCCATGGAGTGCCCGGCCGCGCCGATGCGCCCGGCGTCCACCCGGGGCCCCCAGACCGCGTCCTTCGACACCGCATCCAACAAGGCCGTGAAGTCCCGGGGGCGCTCCCAGCCGCGCACATAGCCCTCGGGGCTCGTGTCGCCGTACGTGTTCCCGGGGTGGTCCACCGACATGACGATGAACCCATGGGCCGCCAGGTGCGCGCCGAACCACGACATGTTGATGGCCGCGCCGCCATTGCCGTGGGACAGGACGACGAGCGGCCAGCGCGCGTGGGCCGTGGACACCGGCGCGTCCTTCGCGGCGACGAACGGCACGAAGATGGGCGACGCCGGGTGCTCCTCCATCCGCGAGCCCTCGGCCGCCGGATACCAGACCACCGTCTTCAACACGCGCTGGCGCGCCGCATCCGTGTAGCTCAGCGACGTGAAGCCCACCGCATGGGCCGCGTCGGCACCGTAGGGGGACGCGGCCGCCACGCCGGGGGTAGGACGGGAGGACGCACATCCTCCCATCAGCAGCATGAGCCCGAGGACTCCCGAGCGAAGGTGGGCGAAGGGGGGACGGGGGGCTCGAAGTGGACGAGGGGCCATGGCGCTCAAGGAACGCTCCAGCGGTGCCCCGATTGCAACCTCGCCTTCACGTCCCTCCCCGATTCCACCCCAGGGGCCCAGGCCGTCCCGCTGGACTCAACCGCGAGCCGGCAGCGGCAGGGTCGGAGCGGTGCGCTTCCACGCCTCGAGCTCCTGCACGCGGCCGAGCCACGCCCGGACGTTCGGAAAATCCCCGAGCGGCAGGCGCGCCGGTCCGGCGAGGGCGAACCCCGCGGCCAGGGAGAAGTCCGCCAGCGTCAGGCGCTCCTGCGAGACCCACGTCTTGCCCCTGAGGTGCTCGTCCAGGAGGCGTGCGTACTTCGCGAAGAGCGCTTCACCCCGAGAGACCTCGGCGGGGTCCGGCGGTCCACGGCCCGTCAGCGCCTTCACGAAGTTCTCCTGGACCAGGATGGTGCACGCCGGCGCCATGTGCGCCGAGCACCAGAAGAGCCAGCGGCTCACATCCGCGCGACCTCTCGCCTCCGTGGGGAGCAGCGTCTGGCCCGGTGTCAGCTCGACCAGGTACTGCATGATGGCGCGCGACTCCCAGAGCAGGAAGCCGTCGTCGTCGAGGACGGGGACGAGCCCGTTGGGGTTGCGACCCAGGTGCGACGTCGCGCGCTGCTCGCCCTTGGGCAGGTCCACCATGACGCGCTCCAGGGGCACGTCGAGGTGGGCGGCGACGAGCAGCACGCGGCGCGAATTGCCGGACATCGGATGGAAGTAGAGTTTCATGAGCGGAAGCTCTACCCATCCGGCGTGACAGGGGGATGTCAGGATACTTCGCGTGGAGCCCTACGGGCCGGAAGACTCCGGAGCGAAGCGGCCCCAGTAGGTCATCCTCCCCACGAACCCGATGGTGGGCCGTCCGCACTCCATTCCTCCCCTGGAGTGGGAGGTGAGGGTGGTGCTGCCCAGGTGGGTGGTTCCATTCCAGGGACCCAGGTACGTCGCGGAGGCGCTGACCGGATGGTCATGGCTGGGGGCCGGGTCGAAGGATTTGGCTTCGAAGCAGATGTTGTAGTCGCCGAGGTCCGGCTCGACGCCCGGCGCCCAGTAGACGACCTCAGGCCCCTTCCCATCCTGGTCATCGAAGACGAACAGCTCCTCTCCCTCCGGTCCTGGATTCTGGGCGCTGTAATGGATGCCGCCGGGGGCCCTCACGATGAGGTCTCCATTCCCCGGCCGGCTCCAGGACAGGGTGAAGGCCAGCTTGCCGATGGTCTTGCACACGCCACGCGCACAGACATCTCTCCAGCCACAGCGATTGCCGCAGCGGCCGCAGTTCTCCTTGTCCGTAGACAGGTTGAAGCACTGATTGTTGCAGACGGAGTGGGGCGGCCGGCAGACGCCCTCCCAGCAGAAGAAGCTGCCCGGCTTGTTGATGCAGGAGAAGCCCGCGGCGCAGTTGCCGAGCCCCTCCGCGCACTCGTCGATGTCCGTGCAGACGCTGGGAGTGCCCTCGCACCTGAACCCCGCCTCCTGCTGGCAGCCGCGGCTGCAGCCGTCCCCGGAGGTGCGGTTCGCGTCGTCGCACGTCTCGCCTTCGTTCAGCTGGCCGTCTCCACAGGTGAGGCCGCCGGAGCCCATGTTCCGCACCGCGTCCACCCAGTAGAGCGCGAGCACTCCGGTCATCCTCACGTAGCGGTAGGGGACGGGCTTCTCCGAGTACGGCACCACGGCGACGTGCGTGCCCAATCCCAGGTTCGCCAGCCGCAGGGGGCCGGTGGTGATGACGCTCTTGTCCGCGCGCAGGAACTCCACCCACGTGAGCACCTCCAGCGTCGCGTTCCGGTAGGAGACGTTCAAGTCCCCCGTCCCCTCCGTTCCCTCCCCCATGTCCAGCACCAGCACCGCGCCGGGCAGGTTCAACACCATCGCTGCCTGTCCATCGGGTGGGCCCAGCGCCCGCTCCGGTTCGAGCACGCCCGCAGTGGAGGTCGAGTCCACCGCGTGGGCATACGACGGCTCTGGCGCCAGCGAAGTCAGGACCGAGCTGTCGCTTCCTCCTGGGTCGAGGTGGGTGAGTGCCTCTTCGCCGGAGAGGGGCTCGAGCCCGCCACTGCAGGCGCTCAGCAAGGCCAGGACGCACGCCGCGCCCCATCCTCTCGACAAGAAGGTCTTCCTCTCATTCCGCATGTCACGCTCCGACGGCCCGCTGTCAGGAGATGGCGCCCGGGCATGAGCCTCCCCCGCGGGGAAGTCGAATCCATCCCGAGCGCGAGTCTTCCATCGCGGGCGCGCCGTTCCGCCGCCGTGTTGGTGTCCTGGAGACTTGCCGACGCGGACTCCGACTCGGAGGGGGTGTCCGCTCGTTCAGGGGCGGACAGGCGCCGCGCTACTGCTCGACGACGAACGTGGTGGAGTCCACGCCGGAGTTCCCGGTGGCGGGGTCGAACGCCGTCACCGTGACTTCGTAGACGCCCGACTGCTGCACGGACAGCGCGGCCTCGTAGGTGCTGGTCTTCCCGGCGAACTTCAGGGGGACCTGGGAGAGGGGCTTGCCGTTGTGCTTCACGGAAGCCAGCAGCTCGTACCGGTTGGAGTCCCAGAGGCCCTTGGGCTCGGTGGAGCAGCCGCACATGAGCACGAGGTTGGCGCGAAGTGGCACGGTGAGCTTCTTGTCGGACGGCAGCTTGATGAACTCCTGCGCGGACGGCGTCACCACGTCGACCACGAAGCCGGGCAGCTCCAGGATGAGTCCATCGCCCTCGACGTGCTTGCCGGGCAGGAGCCAGAGCTGCGTCGTGCTGGTGGCGAGCGCCTGCCGCTGCGCCAGAGGGCCGGAGACCTCCACCGTCACCAGCGTCGGCTCGCTGAGGTCCACCGTGGCCGTGTACTTCGCGGAGGCCTCGTCCGCGAGCGGCGCCCCGCGCACCTGGGGCTGCTTCATCAGCGTCTGGGTGTTGCCCGTCGAGCCGGCGGTGACACCCTGGGTCAGCACCTGACCCGTCCGTGCATCCCGAAGCACCACCTGCACGCCGCCCATGGAGGTTCCGACGAACTTGCCGTCCCTGGCGCGCGCCCGGACGACGAGTCGGGTCTCGGTGGCCAGGGCCTCCGTGGCGAACAACAACAGGGTCCAGAGGATGAGGCTGCGCATGGCTTGCTCCGTGGCGGAAACGCTTGGGCGAAACCGCATAACATGGCGGATGCTCGATGCCGACGTGGACCTCGGGGACTTGCCACGACATGTGACTGACGGAACACCTGGTGGGGCTCAGCGCGGATGACCAGGGCGCGTTCGTGCGCGGGAACGCGGAGAAGGCCTCCATCGAGGAGCTCTTCGACGCCGGAGATGAGCCCGGTGGGGGAGGGGACACAGGCCCCTGAGGCGCTCGCGCGGTCGAAGCCCGCAGGACGATGCATCGGCTCTTCCGGTGTGTCGGGTCGCGGTCGAACCGCCAGGGCTTGTCTGAGAATGGATGTGGAACCGCGCCGAGGCGGTTGTCATTACTCGGCGAAGGCGTCCTCCGTCGAGCGCAGCGCGGTGAAGATGGCGCCCTGGGTCTCTCGAAGCGCCTTGGGGACGCCGCGAGCCATCGGCGCGAGGAGCCAGAGCGGTGGTCCACCCTCGAGCTCCCGTTCCAACTGCAGCCGGGCGTCTCCGTGCGCGAGGAAGGACGGGAGCGCGGCCCTCCCGAGCCCGACGCAGCACGCGTCCCGCATGGCCAGCAGTGAGTTGCACGTCACCGCGCCCGGCGAGTCTCCGGGCACCTCGCGCCACCAGCGCATCGAGGCCTTGGCTCGCAGCTCGGCGCTCGGCTGGAGCCAGTCCGGTGCTCCGCCCTTCGCGCGATAGACGCCGACCTTCAGCCGTCCGAGCCGCCGACCGCGCAGCGAGCCGCTCGGGTTCTGCCCGGGGCGCAGCGCCAGGTCGACCTGGCCGGGCAGGAGCTCCAGCTCGTCGTCGCTCACGAGGACCTCCACCGCCTGCGCGGGTCGGGCCTTCGCGAGGGCGCGGAACAGGAGCGGCGCCAGCACGTCGCTGGTCGTGACGACCACGGTCCGCTCCCGACCCCGCCGCTCGGACCCCAGGAAGCCCTCGATGTCCTGGGCCGCGCCGCGCATGGTCGCGGCCCGCTCGGCGATTCGCAGCGTCAACGTGCCAGGCACCAGTCGCGCGCCCCGTGCGAAGAGCGCTGTTCCCAGGCGCGCCTCCAGCGCGGCGATACGTCTGGAGACGGAGGAGTGGCGGAGCGACAGCTCGCGTCCGGCGGCCTCGATGCTGCCGGTGCGGACGAGCGCCTCGAGGGTCTGAATCTCGTCCCAGGAGATGTGCATGGACGCACATCCTCTGTGCGTCCGCGCGCAGGTGTCAAACGGGGCGTGCCCGGCTATCAATCCCACCCCGTAGGAGGACGCGCTGATGGCCCGCCACCCCACCTTCCACCGAGTGGGCACCCAGTCGCCCGACGACGCCCCGGGGCGCGCGTCGTGACGCTCTCCCGTCGAGCCTTCGTCGCCGGGAGCGCCGTCGTCCTCTCCGGTTGCCGCACCGAAAAGAGCATGCCCATGCCGCACCTCGAACACCGTCCGCTCGCCTCCCTGCCCCGAACCACGCTCTCGTGGCTGTCGCTCCGTGACCACTTCGTGGCGACGGTGGGGCCTCACGCCGGGCGGGGGAGGCCGCTGGGGCCGCTGCTCGTCCTCGCGGACGCGACGTTCGCGCCGAAGTCGCGCTTCCCGCTCCATCCACACGAGGAGATGGAGATCCTCAGCATCGTCGTGGACGGGACGCTGTCCCACCACGGAGACCAGGCGCACGGCGCCACGATGGGACCCAGGACCGCGCAGTTGATCTCCGCGCGGGACGGGATGGTGCACGCGGAGGGGAACGACACGGACAGCCCCACGCGGATGCTCCAGCTGTGGTTCCGGCCGAACAGCCATGGAGGGCCGCCGGTCTATTCATCGCGCGACTTCTCGGGGGGAGGGCGCCAGCTCATCGCGGGGGACGAGGGCATGTCGCTGCGCGCGGATGTGAAGGTCTGGTGGCTCCCGCTCACCGCGGGCCCGTCGGAGCGGCTCACCATCGGCCGTGGCCGTCGCGGCTACCTGCTCGCGACGACGGGGCCGGTCCGGGTGGAGGCGGTGGGAGGTGGCTCGGGCGTGGACCTGGCGCTCGGCGAGGGCGCGGAGCTGGGCGAGGGGGAGGTCCAGCTGAGCGCGGTCGCCGGGAGCGCCGCCATCTTCATCGACGTGGCCTGACGCACGCTCTCCCGCGGGCCGTGTTTGATATGACGGCCCGATGTTCCCCGACCTGGCAACGCGCGTCGTCCCGCTCGATGAACTCAAGGCACGCTTCGCGGCCGCGAACGAAGCGGAGACCTTCGGCTGGTTCGTCCAGAACTTCGAGCACATCCAGGAGCGGGCCGAGCAGCACGACAAGCCCGTGCCCGAGATTCATCTGGTGACCGGGCCCGTGCGCCTCGAGAAGCTCGTCCCCGAGTCTCCGTGGATTCTCGTGGTGGATGGAGACCTCGAGGTGGCCGGGGACATCGACCTGTCGACGAGCCCCTACGACATCAGCCTGTTCGTGGTGTTCGGCGAGGTGCGCGCGAGGAATCTGCGCTTCAGCGGCAGCGCGTGCTGCTACGTGACGAAGTCCGTGGAGCTCACGGGCGGCTGCTTCGGAGACCACGGGGACGAGTCGGCCGAGCTGCACACGGCCCGCCTGAAGGCCCGCGTGGTGATGCTCGACGGCCACACCGGCGTGAACGCCACCGAGCTCGACGCCGTGGTGTGCGCTGGCGAGGGCTGGGGCCTGCCGCTCCACTTCACCTCGAAGGACGTGGCCTCGGAGTTCTTCGTCCCCGAGGCGCTGGATGGGGACGGCTACCACGAGGAGTCGGTGTGGGAGTTGATGGCGAGCGGGAAGGACCCGTTCCTGCCCGGCGCGTGGGAGAAGCTCCGCGCCAGGCGCGTCGAGGCCGAGGACCGGCTCAAGCCCCTGTGAGCCGGGCCGTCATCCGGACGCCGTGGGGTTGAGGCCGCGCTGGACGGGCACCGCCTCACGCAGCCGACGCGAGACAATCACAGCTCACCCCCGCGAACCGCGGCTTCGCAGGAGCCGAACGTCTCCCCCAGCACCGTGAGCATCGCGCGCAGCGCCGCGCTCGGATGACGCGTGGCCGGGTAGACGGCGAAGGCCTGGTGCGGGGCTGGTGCGAACGGCTCGAGGACCTCCACCAGGGCGCGGGTGTTCGCCTGCGCGCGGGGCAGGCGCGCGAGCCCCGCCCCCGCGGCCGCCAGCGCGCACAGCACCTGGAAGCTGTTCACCGCGATGACCGGCCGGATGCTCACGGGCCGCGTCCCGCTGAACGCCCAGGTCATCGGCGAGGTGGAGCTGCCCATGCTCAAGCACCGGTGCGCCGACAGCTCGCGAGGGTGCTTGGGTCTGCCCGCCTTCTTGAGATAGGCGGCGCTCCCGAAGATGCCCACGTGCGCGGGCACGCCGAGCTTGCGGGCGATGAGCTGCGAGTCCCGGAGCGGACCGACGCGGATGCTCAGGTCATGGCCCTCCTCGACCATGTTCACCTCCCTGTCGGTCAGCTCGAGCTCCAGCTTCACCTGCGGATACCGCTCCGCGAAGGCCGCGAGCACTCCACCCATCAACCGCTGGCCGAGCTCGACCGGCGCGCTCATCCGGAGCCGTCCGCTCGGGTGCGCCTGCAGCTCGTTCACCAGCGCCGCGGCGTCACGCAGCGCGGCCACCGCCGGCGCGACCTCGCGTTGGTAGCTGGCGCCGATGTCCGTGAGCATGACGGTGCGCGTGGTGCGCAGGAGCAGCTGGACGCCGAGCTGCTCCTCGAGCACCGCCACGCGCTGGCTGACCGTCGACTTGGGCAGGGCCAACGCCCGCGCCGCGCCACGGAAGCTGCCGCGCTCGACCACCTCCAGGAACGCGATGATGCCATTCGGGTCGACTGTCCGCATATCCGGACAGTGTATCCCATCCAGGTTGGATTGTCCGGAGGGCCTCGCCCGCGCATGTTCCGCGCATGGCACTGTTCACTCCCTACGAATTGGGTCGCATCACGCTGTCGAACCGCGTCGTCATGGCGCCCATGTCGCGCAGTCGCGCCATCGGCGGGACGCCCAACGCGCTGATGCGCGACTACTACCGGCAGCGGGCCGAGGCGGGGTTGATCATCACCGAGGGAACCAGCCCCTCACCGAACGGCCTCGGCTTCGCCCGTGAGGCCGGCATCTACAGCCGTGAGCAGGTGGCCGGCTGGCGCGAGGTGACAAAGGCCGTGCACGAAGCGGGCGGCCACATCTTCGTCCAGGTGATGCACTGCGGCCGTGTCGGCCACGTGCTCAACCTGCCGCCGGGGGCGCGACTGGTGGCGCCGGGCGTGGTGCCGGCCAAGGGAGACATCTTCACCGACGAGCAGGGACCGAGGCCCATCTCGACACCCGAGGCGATGACCGCGCAGGACGTGGCCCAGGTCCGACGCGAGTTCGTCCAGGCCGCGAGGAACGCCATCGACGCCGGCTTCGACGGCATCGAGCTGCACGGGGCCAATGGCTTCCTGTTCGAGCAGTTCTTCAACCCGCACCTGAACCACCGCACGGATGCCCATGGCGGCAGCCTGGAGAACCGCGCGCGGCTCCTGGTCGAGGTGGCGCACGACTGCGCCGAGGCGATTGGCGCGGACCGGGTGGGCGTGCGGCTGTCGCCCTACAACACCCACGTCGACATGCCGCTCTACGATGACATCCACGCGCTGTACACGCACGTCGCGGGCAGGCTGCGCGGGCTGGTCTATGTCCACGTGGTGGGCAACTCGCACGAGGCGTTGCCGACGACGGTGAAGGAGCTCCGCGCCGCCTTCGGGGGGACGCTCATCGCCAACCGGGGCTTCACGACGCAGAGCGCCCAGGCCGCCCTGGCCTCCGGGCAGGCGGAGCTGGTGGCCTTCGGCTCACCGTTCATCGCGAACCCCGACTTCGTCACGCGCGCACGAGCAGGGCTCCCCCTCGCGGAGATCCGCAAGGAGCTGCTCCATGCGAGTGGCGCGGAGGGGTATACGGACTACCCGCGCAGCACGTCCTCCACGATGTGAAGCACGAAGCGTACTCCCGGAACGGGCGACCGGGCATGTCCGCACGGGCCGGAGTTCCCACGAATCCGACGGTGGAGGAATATGTCCGGCGCGCGCCAGTCGTTCATGGGGGGCCGCGGGTTGGCCATGGAGGCTTCGATGCGATGGTCCGGAGTGATGCTGGGGCTGTTGGGGTTCGTGGGATGTGCCGGCCCGACGCGAGGCATCGCGACCCAGTACAACCCGGAGACGGGCCAATACGAGGTTCCGGCGGAGGAGCTCGTCTACCAGGTGCCCGTCGAGGACGCGATGATGACGGCCCGGCACATCCTGGAGACGGGCCGCTTCGACGTGCTGGAGAAGGAGGGCGGCCTGGAGATGTTCTCCTCCTTCATCCCGGACATCACCCCGCCGGAGCGCTTCTACATCAAGGGTGAGCGACACGGTCCCCGACAGTCCGTCGTCCGCATCTTCCGCCTCCGCTACGTGCATGACCCGGCGTTCGCCTCCGAGGTCCGCGGCACCCCGAGCAGGCAGGTGGATGTCATCGCGGACTTCAAGGGCCTGCCTGGCCTGGAGGGCTACCGGCCGGCGCAGGGGCTTCGCGACATGGGCGTCGAGCAGCGGCTCCTCGCGGCGCTGGAGATGGCTCCCGCGCTGGAGCTGGTGGGGGGCAATCCACCCCTGCCCATGCGCTCGGTGGTGATGGAGGGCGGAAGCGAAGAGGAGCGCGCCCCCGTCGCCCCGCCCGCTTGTGGTGCTCCCGTGGAGGGCGCCTCGTCGCTGTTCACCGCGGGCGGCGTCCTGCTCGTGGCGGACCCGCTGGGCACGCAGGAGCTGCCGTCCATGGCGCTGCGGATGTTGTGCGAGGCCACGTCCCGGGAGCTGCCGGTGACGCTGGCGCTGTCCATCCCCGACGTGGAGCAGCCGCTGCTGGAGCGCTATCTGGGCAGCTCCGGCGACTCCTCCGCGATGCAGGAGCTCCTCTCGGGGAGCGCCTTCTGGCGCCGGGTGTACCAGGACGGGCGCAGCAGCCGCGCCATGCTGCGGCTCGTCGAGCAGGCGCGCCGCCTGCGCGTCTCCGGCAAGGACGTGGCCGTGGTCGCCATCGACTCCGACAAGGCGCACGGCAACGAGCGCGAGGCGTGGATGGCCCAGGTGCTGTTGAAGGCCCAGGCGAAGCGCCCCCAGGCGTGGACGCTGGTGCTCACGGGGAGCGTCCATGCTCGCACCACGCAGGTGAGCTGGGATGGAGACCTCGAGCCCATGGGCGCGCGGGTGGCGAAGGCGCTGCCCTCGGTGCGAGCGCTGGATGTGGGCTTCCGCCGCGGCACCCAGTACGTGTGCCGCTACAGCGTCTGGGAGGAGGACGTGGAGTGCAACGTCTTCGGCATCAGCCCGTCGCTGGAGGCACGGCAGGCCACCGCGCAGGACGCGGGGCTGAAGCTCTACCCCGCCCAGCAGCCCGATGGCTTCTCCGGCCGGCTCTACGTGGGCGCGTTGACCGCGTCGCACCCTCCGCTCCAAGCACCTCCGCGGCCTGAGCCCGTCAAAGCGCCGGTGCCCGCCACGAAGTGACGCCCTCTCACCCGGCCTGTCCGGGCACCCGCCAGCCGTCCGCGCGCAGGGTGGCGCGCAGTCGCGGGGTGTCGCGCACGGGATCCCAGGCGCCACAGGCCCAGGGCAGCACTTCGTCCAGGATGGCTCGGTGGACCTGCCGCGCCGCCTCGAGCGGACCGAGCGGCTCCGAGGGCTCCTGGCTGGTGCCCAGCGCGAAGGTGATGACGGACTGACGGCTCAGGGCCCGGCACGCGGCCTGGACGCAGGCGCTCAGCGCGTCCTCGTCCGTCGAGGTCCGCGCGAGGCATCGGCTGGCGTAGGTCACCGCCCACGCGGCGGAGAAGGCGTCCGGTGCGCAGAACTGGCTGGGGGTGAGGTTGCCCAGCTCGGCCACCTGGGCCGCGTTCGCTTCCGTCGGCTCGACGAACCAGTGGTCCATGGCCATGACGGCGCGGCGCGGTCCGTCGTTGTTCGGATGCTGCGTCTCCCACAGGCCGAGCACCCGCCTCGTGGCGGCGAGCGCCACGCGCACCTTCGTCTCCGCGCCGGAAGGAGCCAGCGACGCGAGCCATGGGCGCAGTGCCTCGAAGGGCTCCACGGTGCGCTCGGTGGGCCAGGCGATGTCCATCAGCAGCGCGGCGCGGAGCGGCTCCTGGAGGCGCTCCGTGCGCAACGGCGGCGCCTGCTGACGCAGCACCGCGCGCGTGATGTCGTCGATGACGGCGTCCGCGTAGGGGGCCAGGACCTCGACGGCCCGCAGCGCGTCGAGCGACGCCAGCGCTTGTGCGCCCCGAGCACCCAGCCGGCCGATGAACAGGAGGGCCTTCTTCCCATCCTCGCTCCGCCGCGTCTCTCCGAGCGGGCCCCTCCAGGCCTGCGGAGTTGCTCCCACCTGCTTGCGTGCCCTCGCGTTGCTCGCCAGCTTGAGCAGCCTGGGAATCCCTCGCGACGGCGCCAGTGAGGACAGCATGCGCAGGGCCTCGAGCCGGTTCTCGTCGTCCACGACGGCGTGCTCCTCCATCGCGGTGAGCGTCGCTTCGTCTTGCCCGAAGCGCGCCAGGACCTGGAGCCCCGCCCGTCGCACCGCGGGGTGGGCATCCGCGAGCCGTGACAGCCCGGCGGCGCGGACCTCCTCCGGCAACGGCGCCTGCAGGGCCGCCAGCACCTGCGTCGCCAGCATCCGCGTCTGCGGGTCCCCTTGCTCCTGGACACACGGCAGGAGGGCGCGCAGCGCGAGGGGGCTGGCGCGTGGACGCATGCGCGCCAGCACCGCCAACGCCATCCTCCGGACGCGGGCCACGGGTTGATGGAGCACGTCGAGGAGCGCGGGAATCGCGCAGGTGGGGAGCGGCTCGATGGTGCCCAGCGCCGCGACACACTGTCCCCGCAGGTTGAGCGAGGCCTGCCACGAGGACTCCGCATCCGCGCGAGCCAGCGCCTCCACCAGCGCGGGCACCGCCGCGAGCCCTGCTTCGAGGATGCGGTCGCTGGCCTCCCGACCATCGAACCAGCGGATGCGGTCCTGGGCGGACGCGGCAATCCACTCGCGCACCGTTCGCCCCCGCACCTGGTAGCCGGAGCGGACCAGCGCGGCATCCAGCCTCCGCAGGGAGGCGAGGTCATCCGGCCGCGCCTTTCGCCACAGCGAATCGAGGTCTTCGTGTCCAGTCATGCGCGGCCCGATGCCCCCGAGGGAGATGGGTGGCGCGAGGGATTGTGACATGACGGGACAGCGCTCGCGCGGCTTCGCGTCGTTCGGGCCGAAGACGCCGCGGTGAACAGTCCACCGCGGCCTCCTCGGCGCCGTCACGGACGCAGGAGCGCCTTGATGGCGCGGCGCTCATCCATCGCGCGGTAGCCCTCCGCGACCTCGGCGAGGGGCAGCGTGAGGTCGAAGACCTTCCCGGGGTTCACCTTCCGGTTCCACACGAGCGCAATCAGCTCGGGGAGGAAGCGGCGCACCGGCGCGGGACCGCCGTGCAGGTGGACGTGCGTGAAGAACAGCTTCGCCCCATCGAGCTGCACGCCGTGCGGCACTCCGACATAGCTCACGAAGCCGCCGGGCCGCGCCGCGCCGATGGCCTGCGTCATCGACTCCTGCGTGCCCACGCATTCGAGCACGGAGCTCGCGCCGAGGCCCTTCGTCAGCTCCTTGATGTGCGCGATGCCCGCGTCACCTCGCTCCGTCACGATGTCGGTGGCGCCGAACTCACGGGCGAGCGCCTGCCGGGTCGGATGACGGCTCATGGCGATGATGCGCTCGGCGCCCTTCTGCTTCGCGGAGAGGACGGCGAGCAGACCGACGGCGCCATCGCCGACGACCACCGCGGTGGAGCCGGGCTTCACGTTCGCGGCGTCGGCGGCGAACCACCCCGTTCCGAAGACGTCGGAGACGGCCAGCATGCTCGGAATCAAGTCCGCCGGTGGCACCTCGGGCGTCGCCACCAGCGTCCCCTCCGCGAGCGGAACGCGCAGCAGGGGAGCCTGCGCACCGGAGACCGGCTTGCGGTGCTGACACGAAGAGGGATAGCCCTCCTTGCAGATGAGGCAGGTGTTGTCCGACGCGAAGAACGAGCCGATGACGAACTGGCCGGGCTTGAGGCTCTTCACCGCGCCGCCGACCTCCTCCACGATGCCGCAGTACTCATGCCCCATCGGTGTCGGACGCTCGATGGCCTGGATGCCGCGGTACGGCCAGAGGTCGGAGCCGCAGACGCACGTGGCGGAGAGTCGAAGGATGGCGTCCGTGGGCTCGGTGATGCGCGGGGGCGCGACCTCTTCGAAGCGTACGTCCCGGGCACCGTGGAGGATGGTGGCTCTCATGCTCAAGCTCCCTTCGGGGTGGAGGCGCGCGAAGCGCCGTATTGCCCGTCCGTGACCTTCTCCATCCAGTCCACGGGCTTGCCGTCGAGCGACTCTTGAATGGCGATGTGGGTCATCGCCGTCGTCGGCGAGGCGCCGTGCCAGTGCTTCTCGTTCGGGCCCACCGTCACGACGTCACCGGGCCGGAGCTCCTCGATGGGGCCTCCCCAGCGCTGGTGGAGTCCGCATCCGGCGGTGACGACGAGCGACTGCCCGAGCGGGTGCGAGTGCCAGTCCGTGCGCGCGCAGGGCTCGAACGTCACGGAGGCGCCGCCCGCGCGTCCGGGCGGGCTCGCCTGGAAGAGCGGGTCGATGCGCACGGTGCCCGTGAAGTGCTCCGCGGGCGCTCGCTGAGACGGCTGGGTTCCGTTCTTCTTGAGCTCCATGGGTGTACCCCGTTCGAGGCCTGTACAGAGAACCTCAGCAACGGTGTTGAGGGGCGACGGGGCCTGCAAGGCCCGCGGGGCGCGCCCGGCCTCGATTCCAGCGTGCACACCTGTGGGCAGGCGGCCACAGGCTCGGCCGCTGCTCCTCGCGGATGTCATCCACTGCGCGAAACGGCGCGGAAGGATTGTGAGGAGGCAGCAAGCGGGATGTCATGCCGTGGGAACGATGCTTAGGTGAGAAGCCCGTGGTTCCTTCGGTGGACTGTCACCCGCCGGGAACCCGACCCCCGCCATGCACCACGTCCGTCCTCCCCGACATCGTTCCTCCTGGGCTCCGCACGCGGGTCGTTACGGTGTCGCGTTTCTTTCCTGGCTGGTCGCATGTTTCGTGTTGTTCGTGGGGCGCCCATATGCCCCCACCGCGCCGTTCCTGTTCTTCCTGGGCGCGGTGATGGTGGCCGGGTGGTGGGGCGGCTGGGGCCCCGCCCTGTTGACCATGCTCCTGTCGCTGGCCGTGGTGGACCTCTTCTACCTGGAGCCATTGCTCGACCTGATGCCGGGCATGGGAGGGGCCATCTCGATGGTCGCCTTCGTGGTCCTGGCGCTGCTGACCACGAAGCTGAGCGTCATGCTGCGCTCGGCCCGGGAGGAGCGCTCCCGACTGATGGCCTGGGAGCTGGACGCCCGACACGAGGCCGAGGCGGAGCGGGCGCGGCTCCACTCGCTCTTCACCGACGCGCCCGGGTGCATCATCCTCCTGCAGGGCCCTCGGCACGTGTTCTCGTTCTCCAACGTGATGAACGACACCATGATGGGGCGGACGGGCCTGGTGGGGATGGAGGTGAGGCAGGCCCTGCCCTGGGCGGAGGAGCGGGGCTTCATCGCGCTGCTGGATACGGTCTACCGCACGGGGGTGGCGTACCGGGGCGACGCGGTGGCGTTCCCGCGCACGCTCCCGGATGGGACGGTCCAGGAGACGTACCTGAACCTCGTGTATCAGCCCACCCGGGGCGAGGATGGACAGGTCAGCGGCATCGCGGGCTTCGGGTTCGACGTGACGGAGCAGGTCCTGGCCCGGCAGAAGGCGGAGACGCTGACGCGGGAGATCCAGGCCGCCAAGGCCCGCGCTCTGCTCATGGCGGAGTCGGGCGCCGTCCTGGCGTCGTCGCTCGACGATGAGTCCGTGTTGCGGAACATGGCGAAGCTGGTGGTGCCCACCTTCGCGGATTGGTGCTTCGTCGACCTGGTGGAGGAGGGGACCTATCGCCGGCTGGAGGTGGCGCACCTGCGGCCCGAGGACGAGGGGCTGGCGCGGGTGCTGCTCCGTCACGGCCTCTATCCCACGGGGCATCCGGAGCATGCCCCCACGCTCCCGCTGCTGCACGGAGAGCCGCTCCACGTCGAGCACCTGACGCCCGGGCAGGCGGCCGGGTTCGCGCACGACGCGGAGCACCTCCAGGTCATCCGGGAGGTGGACCCTGTCTCCGTCATCGCCGTGCCCCTGATGGCCCGAGGCCGGTCGATGGCCGTGTTCAGCTTCATCTATGCGCACTCCGGTCGGCGCTACACCCCGGAGGACCTGGTGTTCGCGAAGGAGCTGGCCCGCCGCGTGTCCTTGAGCATGGAGAACGCGCGGCTCTACCGGGAGGCCCAGGAGGCCGTCCGCCTGCGCGACGAGTTCATGTCCATCGCCAGCCATGAGCTGAAGACGCCGCTGACGCCGCTGAAGCTGAAGCTCCAGGCGCTGTCGCGCGAGCTGGGCCGATACCCCGGGCCGATTCCCCGCGAGGTCGTGACGAAGTACCTGGAGGTCGGCGACCTTCAAATCAAGAAGCTGACGGAGCTGGTGGACGAGCTGCTGGACGTGTCGCGCATCGCCTCGGGGCGCCTCTCGCTGGACCTTCAGCGGCTGGAGCTGGCGCCCCTCGTCCGCGAGGTGATGGCCCAGCACGAGCTCCAGGCGCGACGCGCGGGCTCGACGCTGGAGCTGGACGTGGGGGCGGTGCCCGTCGTGGGGGAGTGGGACCGGCTGCGGCTGGAGCAGGTGGTCATGAACCTGGTGGACAACGCGGTGAAGTACGGCCGGGGCAATCCCATCCAGGTGCGGCTGGTGCCTGTCGAGGGGGGCGTGCACCTGGTGGTGCGGGACGAGGGGATTGGCATCGCTCCGGAGTCCCTGCCCAGGCTCTTCGGCCGCTTCGAGCGCGCCGTGTCCGAGCGCAACTACGGCGGCCTGGGACTGGGCCTCTACATCACCCGCATGTTGGTGGAGGCGATGGGCGGCCGGGTCCGCGTGGAGAGCACGCTGGGCAAGGGCTCCACGTTCACCGTGGAGCTGGCCTGCCATCCTCTTGGCGGTGAGGTCGGAGCGACCACGGCCTCCATGGAAGGGGCCGTGGCGAGTCCCTAGCCCGCGCGTCAGCGGCTCACCGGAAGGGGACCCACCGACGGTAGGCCGCCTCGTAGCAGGACATGGGGGAGATCATCCCGTTGACGCGGTTCTTGCCCTTCAGGTTGGGCATGGTCCGCGACGAGGCCATGATCATCTTCCGCGTCTGCTCCGGCGTGAGCGAGGGGCACAGCAGCATCATCTTCGCCGCGATGTTGCTCGCCACCGGGCACCCGAAGGAGACGCCCATGTCGCGGTACGTCTCCAGGCCCTCGGCCCGCGCCAGCCCCGGCACGGTGTAGAGCTCCTGGTAGTCCCCGGGGACGGCGATGTCCACCAGCTCCGGGCTCCAGCCCCAGCCCTGCGTCATCCCGTCCAGGCTCCGCTCCATCGCGCCATCGGGGGTGCAGCCTCCGACGAGCAGCAGGTTGGGGATGTCATCCCGCCTGCGCCGGCTGAAGACGCCCGCGGCGGCCTGGAAGCGGACGTTGCCCGCGTTGCCGACGAACAGCATGTCGGAGTGCTTCAGCATGGCGTCGCGAAAGGCGGAGTCCTCCGCGTTGCTGGAGATGCCGGACTGGCTGATGTTGACGACCCGCGCGCCCCGGGCGTGGGCGAAGTCGAAGGCCGCGACGTAGCGAGCCTCCAGGTCGACCTGCTTCGTCGGCAGGTTCTGGGTGAAGTCGCAGGTGACGCGACAGTCCACCAGCTTGATCATGTCCGTGCCCCAGGCGGCCTGCCCGGCGACGGCCGTCCCGTGCCACATGGAGTCGCTGGTGACGGGTGGAGCGCTGCCCACGGTTCCATCCGCCATGATTCGGCAGAAGTCCTTGCGGTGCCAGCTCACGGGGTGGCTGGAGGTCCCCGCCAGGTGCGAGCGCAGATACTTCTCCGTGGCCTGGAAGTACGCGCCGCCGGGCCGGTCGGCGTAGATGCCCGTGTCCGTGACGGCGATGGTGACCGGGTGCATGCGAGGGCCGGCGAGCTTGAGCATCTTGGCGAACTCGGCGTCCTCCTCCATGTATGTATCGCGGGAATCCGCCTCGTAGACTCGGTATGCACCCAATGACATGCCACGGCTCCAGTTGAGATGGGGGCCGTGAGTGAACCGTCCTTTCCCAGTGACGACAAGGACTGTCTCGGTGGGAAACACATGCATCCATGAGGACGCGGCTTCGTCCCGACAGGACGCGGCTTCGTCGGGGTGAAACATGATTTCGTTCCGCCGGGACGCAGGCTCGTTCCGCCGGGACGCAGTCCTCGCTCAGCCCGTCCTGCCCGTCAGCTCCCGGGCCGCCTCGATGAAGACGCGCAGCGGCCCCGAGCGCTGCGCCCGGCTGGAGTCAGCCGCCTGTGGGCTTCAGCAGCGACCGATGCATCAGCAGCAGGGCGCCGGACGGGTCACGCTTCACCTGGTAGCCCGCCCGTCCGAAGTGCTCGAACCCATCCACCTCCATCCCGGCGAGGTCGCCTTCAAGGAGCCATGGACCGTCCTTCTTGTGCGAAAGCGTCAGCGCGGGCACGACCGGTAGCTGGAGGACCCCCTTGGCCAGAGGCAGCTGACCCGTGAGGTATCCAATCCCAGTCAGCTGCCGTGCCTTGAGACGTTCCAGCAGCGCCAGTCGGGAGTTGCGTCTCGCCAGCCCTCCCGCCAGGACGGTGGACTCCCATTTCTGGATGTCCCGCTCGATGGCGATGACCTCGTTCCGCAGTTCCTGGCTGGTACCGGGCCAGAAGATTCCTCGGGGAGGAAGTGGGAACCGGGTGACCTCGGCCGCGACGGCCTGCAGCGTCGGACAGGCCGGATCTGAGGCGACGTCCATCGACCACGCCTCATGATGACGGGAGAGCCGGACGAGCGAGAGAAAGGGCGCGCTGCGCCCGAGCGCCTCGACTGCATCAAGGCCGCGCTCGGTTCCGGCCCCGCGAAGCTGAAGCACCGCTCCCTCGCTGTCCTTGTGGAGGAGGGAGACCTCCTCTCCACCCACGGCTTGCATCAACAGCGAGCGCAGCGCGTCCTCATGTGGGGGACAGTGGAGGCGGAGTTGGTGCTCGATGTCTTGCAGCTCCCGTTCACTCTCCTCGCGGTGTGTGACGAGATACCGCATCTCCTCGCGCACGAGCTTCGCGGTACGCACCGAGCGTCTCAACTGCCGGATTTCCTCCGTTTCACAGCCGCAAAGTCCCCATGCCATCATGGTCAGACACGCCCATGCCCGAAGGGAATGCCCTGGGCCACGCCTGCTCGCGTCAGCACCTTCCACGGAGGTCCTCCCGAGCACCACGGAGCATCTGGCCCCGTGTCTGGCTCAGGGGTGCATCATGCCGTGAGAGGCCAGACGTGTCCTCCCGCGTATCGGCAGCTCCAGCCGATGGTGCGGCAGAGGTTGGCGGGGCAGCGGCCCTGCGCGTCACAGGGGATGGCCTGCTGTGGGTATCCCTGGCTGGGCCTCCTTCACGTCCGAGGCAGGCACCTGCTCCGTGGGGTCGCCCCGTGCTTCAGCCGGAGGGCGGGGGCTGTGGCGCCGTCTCCGTTCGTGCGTCCGGGAACAACCTCCGTACGTTGGAGACGACCTCCTGGTGGAAGGAGAAGAGCAGGCCGAGCAGGGCGGGGATGGCTCCCGCGAACGCGAGCAGCGCCTTCATGTATCCAGGAAGCCCGGCCACCCAGTCCTTCTGAATGACGAGCGTCGCCACCGTCTTGTCAGCCTCCTGCAACTCCAGCTCGAAGCTGGAGCGTCCGACGTCCTGGAATGTCACGGGCAATCGCAGACGCCGCCAATCGGCGGGGATGGACTCCGACCGGCCCTGCCCCTGGAGCACCATCGAGGTGTCGGCGGTGTTCACGCTGGCGAAGGTTCCCAGGCGGGCCATGAGCCGAAGGGGCTCGGCGTCCTCCTCTGCGGCGCACTGCAGGGCCGCGAACGGGGACTTCTCCGTGGCGCACTCCCGGGAGATGTACAGAGTCTCCTCCTGCCCGGGGACGGCCCGACTCGGGTAGAAGATCTGCCCCTGACACTTCGCGCTCGTCCATGCGACCTCGCCCGGCTGCGAGGCCAGGTAATAGCCACCGAAGAGCAACAGGCTCCCGGTGACGCCGAGCGAGATGGCGCGAATCCTCCGCTGCTGGCGCCTGTTGGCCTCCGGCGCGGTGGGCTCGAAGTTGTGGCGCACCCACATGGCGAGCAGGGGGATGGTGAGCGTCAGTCGGCCACCGCGGTGGTCGATGAGCCCCATGTGCCGCAGCCGGGCGAACGCCGCGTCGCACTGCTCGGGAGAGTCCGTGAACGCATGCCGGAGCGCCGCCGGGGTCCGGGGGCGCTGGCTCGCCACCAGCTCCATCAGCCTGCGCTCGAGCGGTCCGAGCCAGGGCAGCAGGCTGCTGCGAAACTCATCACCCGTGTGGATGAGCTGTTGCGCCGCCTGCTGCACGTCCGCGCGCCCGACATGCACGGACTGGAGCATGTTCCCAGCGTCCTCCTGCCTGCGCGACCGCACGGCGGCGCCACAGAGGCCACGGACGACGGAGACATTGCCCGCGGAGAGCTCCGTGATGAGGGCCAGCGCCCGCTCGTCGAAGGTGACGTTGATCTGCCGCCCCAGCTCCGTGCAGAGCTTGCGGATGTCTGCTGCCTCCAGCGGCCCGACTCGCAGCACGCGCGCCTGATTGGCCAGGGGGTTGGCCCAACCGTCAATCACGGTGCTGGACAGCAGGCTGCCGGCAAGGCTCGTCACCACGACCGCGCTGCTCCCGACGCGGGACTGCTCGGCGAGCGACGCCCAGAACACCCGCGCGTCCCTCCGCTCCTGCTCCGGGATGCCCGCATCCGTGAAGGCCGTGATGCAGAAGTCCGCGTCATCGAGGACCAGGACGAGCCGCTCATCCTTTCGGTTCGCCCGCTTGCTGGCGTGGAGGAAGGCCTGGGAGAGCCGCTGCTGCAGGGGCACGCTGGCCGCGTCCTCCTCCCGGGGCTTGTCGGTCAACGCCTTCATCACGGCGTCGGCCACGGTCTCCATCTTCCTGTCCACCAGCTCGATGCAGCGCACCCGGACGAAGCGGGTGTGGCTCAGCCCGTCGCGCACCATCTCCAGGAGCGAGGTCTTCCCGGAGCCTGGCAGCCCGGTGAGCAGCACGAAGGGGCTGCCCTGCTGCAGCAGGCGGGTCAGCTCGTTCACCTGGGCGCTCATGCCGAACATCCGCGTGCGGTCGACGGTGCGCTCACTCCGGGAGAAGACGTCCGGCGGCGTGTGGAAGTCCGTCAAGCGGTCCAGCAGGAAGTCGTAGGGCGTGCCATCCCGGAGCGCGTCGCTCAGCTCTCCGACGTGGACCGGCAGGACGGTGGCTCCGAACTTCTCCTGGAACTCGAAGATGCGACCGCGCACGCCGCCGCCCAGCCCGGTCGCGTCCACGACGGCGATGACGACCTTGCGCGCGATGGGCTGGAGCACCGTGAGGTGCCGCTCCAGCGGGTCCACATAGCCACTGAAGGCCTGGGTGGCGAGGTGGTCAGCCTCGCCCGTGGCGAAGACCGCGAAGAAGGGTTGGGCGTCGAGCTGCGGGAACCGGGCGCCCTCGAGCTGGATGATGTGGGGGGACATCCACTGGAAGCCCATGAACAGCTTGTCGAAGAACGAGGCGATGGGCGCCGCGTGTCCCTCCAGCTTCGGCGGAAGGCCCTTCGACAGCTCGAGCCAGGGGCCGGGAGAGAGTCCCTTCGTGTCACTCGGCTGGAGTTCGACGAGGCCCGTTCGCGAGCCCGGTTGCGGACTCGGGGGCTCCCGGATCGCCGACAGCAGCGGGAGGGATTGCTCCAGGGGGAGGAAGGCGTCCCACATCGCGCGGGCACCCTGGAACCGTGCGGAGGGCTCGAAGGCGAGCGCGCGCTGGAAGAACATGAAGACCTCCAGCGGCAGGGTGACGCCGATGATGCCCGCGGCCTGCGAGGCATCGTAGAGCTGCTTCAGGTAGCTCTCGGTGTCCCCGAAGGGGGTCCGTCCCAGGCTCGCCTCGAAGATGACGACCGCGAACGACCAGAGGTCGCTGCGAGGGTCTCCCGCGTCACCTCGAAGCCGCTCGGGGCTCATGTACAGCGGTGTCCCGAAGCTCTTCCGGCTGATGGGCTCGGGCGGCGAGCGGACCTGTTCGCTCTCGACGAGCTTCGCCACGCCGAAGTCGATGACCTTGATGGTCTCGGAGGTGCCGTCGGTCGCGAAGAAGATGTTCCCTGGCTTGATGTCGCGGTGGATGACCCCCATGTCGTGGAGTCTCTCGAGCGCGGACGTGACGCCCCGGACCAGCGTCACCAGCTCCGAGGCCGTCAACCTCCTCGCACGGGAAAGCCGGGAGGCGAGGTCCTCGCCCACGAGCAGCTCCATCACGAGATAGGGGACTCCCTCCATTGAACCGACGTCGAGGAAGCGGACGATATGGGGGTGGTCGATGGTGGCCAGGATTCGCGCCTCGCGCTCGAACCGGCGCGAGTGCTCGTCGCGCTCCAGCCAAGGGCCGTCCTGCATGAACTTGATGGCGACGCCGCGCTGGTGTGCCTCATCGTAGGCGGTCCAGATCTCCCCCATTCCTCCTCTGCCGAGGACGTTGAGGAGCCGGTACTGGCCGGCGATGAAGAGCCCCTGGCGAAGCGAGAGCATGCGACGCGACCCCCCGGTTGCGAGACCCGCATCATGGCATGGCCTTCCACTCCTGGCGAAGCGGGTGCACGCACCCGGCCGTCGCGTCCGTCCTCGTCGCCCGTCGTCATGTCCGCCGGGTCGGGCTCGTACCGGAGCCGTTCCCCCGGCTCGCGGCCGAGCACCAGGCAGCGCCCGGACAGGGTGGAGAAGCGCACGCCGCGGGCTCTTCACGCTCGTCGGCCACGGCCTCTTCGCCACCCGAAAGGAGAAGGGCCGGGCGGCGTGAGACTTCCCGCGCGTGGGTCCGTTGAACAGGCGCGACGCCCCCGACAGGGGCGCTCGAAGAGGAGTGGGTCTCGGTGCGCATCCTGAAATGGCTGGTCGGTGGCGTGGCGGTCCTGGCCGTGGTGCTGGGCGGGGCTTTCGTCTGGGGCATGCAGCGGGTGTCGCGGGCTCGTGAGGAGCGGGTCCAGTTCCTGGGGCCGCTCGTCGCACGGGCGATGGCCCTGGAGGCCCTGAGCCCCGCGGATGCGTGCCTCGTCGTCGAGGGCCACTACCTGAAGCGGGAGACGGTGCTCACCACGGAGTGCAAGCGCGTCACGCTCGAGACCACCCGGCCCGGCGTCATGAGGTTCCACGGACTGGTCGTGGCCAGCGATTGGGGCGACGCGGTCCTGGGTGGGGGCTCCGTCCCGACGCTGTGTCTCTCCAAGGGACCCCGAGGCTGGGAGGTCGCTGGGGCTTCGCACCAGCTCCTGGACTGTCAGTTCGACCCGCCCACGGGACCGGAGCCGGCGAAGGAGGCCCTCGCCCAGGTGGAGCACCTGCGGCGCGCCTGGATGGACGACGCGTTCGCGGCGGTGCGCGCGGCGCTGAAGGGCCCCGACGCCGACCAGGAGGTCTGCGAGGGCCTGCCCACGCTGTCGAAGTGGGGCGTGCTGGTCCTGGACGCGGACCTGCTCGGCGATGACCCCTCCGCGAGGCCTCCGCGCACCACGTACATCGGCGACCCCCTCGGCTATCAGTGCCTGCCCTCGATGAAGAAGGAGGGGGTGAACCTGGGGCCGTGCGCGGCGCACCAGTTCATCAGCCACGTCGTGGTCTTCGATGACATCGACGAGCCCCCGCTGCAGGTGGCGGGGAGCCGCTATTCCGGTGGGCACTACTCCGCGGTCGCGAAGCTCGTGGACGTGCGCCGACAGCAGGTCGTCTGCCAGCGCCCGGTGTCGTTCAAGCTCCCGGAGGAGCAACTCCTCGTGATGCGCCAGAACCTGCACTCCGAATACAGCAAGCAGGTGCGCGCGGCGCTGCGGCAGCAGGTGGAGAAGCTCACCGGAGGCAAGCTGGCGGCGGAGTTCTAGTCACCGCAGGCGAGCTTCCGCTTCTCCATGGACGTCGTCTTCCCCTCCTTCTTCAAGGTGAGCTTCAGCGCCTTGCGCGTGGTCATCACGACCTCCGCGGTGACAGCACCCGTGGGGTCGGCGTACTGGAGGCTGTCGCCCTTCTTCGCGAGGTGGGACAGGTTGGCGTCCGCCTTGCTCGGCTTGAGCTCGAAGACCTTCCCGTCCACGTGCACCACGGCCTGGGTGAGGTCGTCGAGCAGGAAGATCTGCTCCCCCTTCGCCAGGGTACAGCCAGCACCCGCGTAGGCCTCCAGGTCCTGCTCCGAGAGGGGCTTGACCGTGAGCGCCGGCGCGCCCGCCTTGTCCGCGGCCAACGCGGACCCACCGAACCCCGCCAACGACAGCACCACCAGACTCCGCATGATGTCTCCCTGAGTCGAGGCCCTTCAATGAGGCGCGACAATCATGCGCCGGGCGGAGCGCGGGCTTCAATCCAGCGCACGGTTCGGTGGGTGATGGACGGTGGGCCTGAGGAGCTGTTGACGCTGCCGTCCCGGCGCCCAATCCTTTTCAGACACCAGGAGGCTTGGGATGGGACGACGCTCGGTTTGGCTGAAGTGTCTCGATGTTCTGCTGGGAGGTCTGGTCATCGCGGGGATGGCCTGTGCACCGCTTCCGGGCGAGGAGGAGCTTGTTCCGGAGACCCTCGAGCAGTCGCTCCTGCCCCCGTTGGACAATTCCTATCAGACCGTCCTGTATGACGATTCCGTCACGGCGGGGTGGAACCTCGGCTACAGCTGGGGCGGCATTTCCTATACGTCGACGACGAGCACCAAGGCCTACGGGACGTCGTCGCTGCAGGTCACCTCGGGCGCGGACAGCGGGTTCGCCCTGGGGGCCGATGGGCAGACGTTCCCGACGAACACCCACAAGGCCGTGAGCTTCGCCCTCCGTCCGGGCACGGCGAGCCTCGCGGCCATCAAGAGCCTGCGGCTCATCGTGAGCCAGGAGGGGACGGATGGGAACGCGGGCGTCGCGATTGGCAATTACGCCAACCCGAGCTTCGACTCCCTGGGGGCAGGGGAGTGGACGCGTGTCACCGTCCCGATGAGCGCGCTCGCGGGAGCGCTGACCACGTTCAACAAAATCACCCTCCAGAGCGTCTCCGCGGTGACCTATGGGATGGACGGCATCGCGTTGGAGAAGGTGACGGGAGGCAAGCCCTATCCCACCGGCGTCGCCTATCGCGGCATCAACCGCGCGGGGATGGAGTACGGCAACGACTGGGGCGGTTGGACGGGGCAGACGTACTACGAGATGCCGTCGTCGACCCAGATTGCCGCCGAGCTCGCGTACTACAAGGGCAAGGGCTTCAACCTGATTCGTCTGCCCATCTCCTGGGAGCGCCTCCAGCACACGCTCAATGGTCCGCTGAACACGGCCTATTCGACGGGCATGTTGAACTACATCAACCTGGCCACGGCCCAGGGCTTCACCCTGGTGCTCGACCTGCACAACTACAACCGCTACGCGACGGGCGCGTTCGACGGTGCGGGCAACCAGACCTCGACCTATGTCCAGCGCGTCCTGGGGGACGGCACGCTGACGGTGGCCCACCTCGCCGACGTCTGGACGAAGCTCGCGAACCTGGTGAAGACGAACCCCAAGGTGGTGCTGAACCTGATGAACGAGCCGCATGACCTGCCGATGAACTCGACCACCTGGTTCTCCGGCATCCAGACCGTCATCAACGCGGTGCGCGCCACGGGGTCCACCCAGTTGATTCTCGTCCCCAACACGCGGGGGTCGGACGTGGGGCACTGGCACACGTGGGCGCCGGGCGGAGGGCCGCTCGACTCGGTCGCGGCCCTGTCCATCACCGACAGCGCGAACAATTACGCCTTCGACATGCACTCGTATTACCCGGAAGGCTACGGCAGCAACGACGAGTCCTCCTACGGCGCCCAGCTCACGGCCGTCACCCAGTGGGCGAGGACGCACGGAAAGAAGCTGTTCCTGTCCGAGATGGGGATTCCGAACCAGCAGCCCTACGCGCAGGCGCAAATCACGAACGCGCTCACGTTCATGAACAACAACCGCGACGTGTGGCTCGGCTGGTCTCCGTGGGATTTGGCCCCCTGGCAGCTCACCACCAACAACCACACGGGGGACTACACGGCGAATGGAATCACGCCCATCAACTGGTACGCCGCCTTCCTGACGGCGAACTTCCTCGCGTTGTGAGCCGCGCGTCGGTCAGAAGTTCGGGTTCACGGGCGCCTGCCCGTCGTTCCACAGGTGGATGCTGAGGGCGCCGCTGGGATGGTTGCGCCACGCCCAGGGGTCGAAGCCGCTGGGCGCGGCCCACCCATAGATTTCGATGTTGCTCGTCATGGGTGGGTGGTCCGTGCCCGGAATCGAGTAGTCCCGACGGTACTCGGACGCGGTGTTCGTCAGGCGGGCCACGGCCAGGTGCAGGTGGGGGCCGGACGAGCACCCCGTGGAGCCCGCGTAGCCGAGCACCTGTCCCTTCCGGACGACCTGCCCGGCCGTGACGACGTAGGACTTGAAGTGGGCGTAGTAGCTCACGAACCGCTCCAGGTATTCATCCGAGCCGACGTCGTGCTGGACGTAGACCTCCTTCTGGATGGGAGAGGCGCAGGGCACCTCCCGGTCCCTGGCGAGGAGGACCGTGCCGTTGGCCACGGCGAGGATGGGCGTGCCCGTCACCATCCCCCAGTCATGACCGTCGTGGTTGTTGACGAAGTTCGCGTTCGACTGGTCCCGTCCCAGGTGGTCCACGATGTGCGCGGTCGTCGAGCCTGTCTGGCCGAAGTCGGCGACGTCCAGGGGGACGTCCTGCGCGAAGTCGAAGCCCGTGGCGTGGAACACGCGCGTCATCAACGAGAAGGGCGCATCGAAGATGGGCAGTGCGTCGGGAGCCACGGTGAACACGCAGCTCTTGCGCTGGTGGTTCGTGGCGTCGGCGTGGGCGGACTGGAGCGGAGAGGCGCCCAGGCCGCTCCACAGCCCCACCGTCCCGTCCGCGCATCGTGAGATGACGTTGTTGCGTCCCTGGGCTGAGTAGAGGCCGGCCCGGGCGACGTCGCCTCCTGCGGCCTGCGCTCGGAGCTGCTCGCAAGGGGCCGAGTTCGTGGTGGGCCCCCAGGCGAAGGCCCAGCCCTGCTCCGGCCAGAGCATGCTGCAGTAGTGCCCCATCCCCGCCGGGACCGCCAGCACCGGGCTCACCTCCTCCTGGGGTGGCTCCGGCAGCGGCTTCGCGTCCCCCGCGCACGCTTGGAGGGCGAGCACTAAGAGCACTGCCGGGAGGCGAAGCGTCGATGGGTTGGGGCTCATGGTGTCGACATCATGGACGGACCGCTGGCTCATCCACGTGGATGCTTGACGGACGACGGGGACCATCGCGTTGACAAAGTACGACTCGAGTCGTATGTTGACTTCGAAATCCTGACGATGATTCGGCGTGTGGTTCCACGCCGCGAGGCCTGTCCGGCTGGCTTCGCGAGTGAGGGGACGACTGCCTTTGCGTGAGCTCACGTGGCCTGCGCCGACGTGTCCAGGATGAGGTGTGTCTTCAAACACAGTCGTCTTGCATCGGAGCTGTCCATGAAGAGCCCGTCGTTCGAGTGCGCGGCGCTTGCCGCGGTCCTGTTCCTTGCTTCGAGCTCCGTCCGGGCCGAGGAGCCTCGTCGAGCCTCCGAGGTGTCTGTGTCGGGGGCATCCCTGGCCTGTACGGACTTGCCCGGAGCCCTCTCGCTCGCGGCCCAGGAGGCAGGCGTTCCCATCCATCCAGGGCGGATTGCGACGTCGACCTCGGACCTGTTCGTCATCTCCGCGGGCGCCGTCATCGGCCTCGAGAACCTCTCTGCCTTGGAGTACGCCCAGGGCGTCGATGTGGCCTTCGTCTATGTGGATGCTCCTGGCTCCGACATCCCCGCGGGCTACTACCGCCTGAGGGCCACGGCGAAGGCGAACGACATCCACGTGGGGACGTACCCGGGGAGTGTCGGGTTCTTCGACAAGACGGGGCAGGAGGTGGCTCGGGTGGTCGGCACCTTCGAGACCTCCTCCGTGACGAGTCCGGAAGGCGGGCCCTCCGTTCCGGCACGGGCCCTCATCGGAGGCAAGCCCCCCGGTGCCGCCACCCTGCAGGACCTCATGCGAGGGATGGTCATCCTCATCTGGACGCCGAACTACGTCTTCTACGTCCCCGCGAGCGTCCTGTAGTCGCGGCTGACGAAAGTCAGGGCTGGGAGGGTCGTGGTCGGCTCATCCCAGCCCGGCCGTCACGCGCGCCACGAGCCAGAACGTCCCCCGCACGATGTTGCCGGGCCGCAAGAGGGGCGTCGCTTCGTCGACCGCCGCGAGGACGTCGAAGGTCCCTCCGTAGGTCTGCACGAGGGCGTGCTGGAACGAGTGTCCCGTGACACTGTTGGTGAGCACGTCCGCGGACTTCACATGGCCGGTGAAGTGGGCCCGGGGTTCGGCGGGTGGAGGAGGTGTGTCTTGGGGCCTGGCCAGGAGCGCGGCGGGGTTGGGGACGAAGAACCTCGAGCCCAGCAGCGCCTTCCCCGGCTTGCGTGAGGCCTCATAGGCCGCCTCGTCCGGCCAGGACTCCAGCGACTCGGCAAAGGCGCACGGCGCCAGCCTCAGCTCCGCACCGGTCTGGATGCGCTCTCGCACCAGGGCAATGTCATCGAGCTGCGTGGCGAAGGGGTAGAGGACGTTGCCTTCGGCGTCCATCACCTCGGCCTCCAGTGGGTCGCAGAAGCGGCAGCTCTCGTCCGCGGCGAAGCCGGTGGCGCGGACCCGCAGGCGCGACTCGGCCCGGAAGCTCGGGATGGCGCACTCCACCTTGCCCGCATGGGTGAAGACGAAGCTGTAGCTCGCGCCCGAGGCGTCAGACCACATCTTCAGCTCGTGTTCGCGCGTCGTGCCCGCGCTCGTGGTCTTCTCCAGGAGAGAGTCCATGACGCGCGCGAAGGCCTTCCTGTCGTTGGCGTGGATTCCGATGCAGGCGAAGTGGTTTGCCATCCAAGGAGGCTAGCACGCAGGCCGCGCCGCGCCTCAGTGCCAGGTGCCCGCGCCGATGCCCCAGGCGAAGTAGCGGCGGGACACGTCGGCGAAGCCGCTGACGCGCCACGAGGTGTCGGGCGACATCAAGCCAAAGAGGGACCACTGGAACAGCCGCACCTCCGCGCCCACCGTGCCGTGCAGGCGCGGCCCGACGGCGTCGAAGCGGCTCGGCTCCAGGTAGCTGCCCGCGCGCAGCTGCAGGCGGTTGTCGAGCGGCTCCAGCTCCGCGCCGATGCGAGGAGAGACCGACAGCCGCCGCCCCGAGCGCTCCAGTCGCTGCGACAGGAACGAGTCGAAGCCGATGGCATTCGACACCGCGCCGCTGAACAGCACCGAGCCCGTCAGCAGCAGCTTGGAGCGGGGCAGGGCCTTGAACCGCTCCGCGCGCTCCGGCCCCCACGGAATCTGGAGCGGGCGGGCGCCGAACTGCCACGCGATGCCCGCTTCGATTTCCCAGGGGAGCCGGACGGACTCGGGAAGGTAGAGGCCGGCGACCAGCACGTTGCCCGCCTCGTCCGCGGTGGCCGGTCCGTCCGGCGTGAGGCCTCCCTTGACGGGCGCCCGGAGGGACAGCGCCGCGCGCATCGGCAGGTCCATGGGCGTCCAGAGGGCGCCAGCCTCCACGTTGGCGCCGAGCATGCTGGCCAGCGTGTTGTTCGTGTCCGCGGCGGGGTTGATGTTCAGGGACACCGCGCGCAGTCCCACGCCCACCACCAGCTCCGAGTCGAAGAAGCCGCGAGCGAGCTGGAGCTGGAAGCGCGTCATCCCCAGGTTGAGGACCTGTCCGTTCGCGTCCTGTCCCAGCGTGTAGTTCTGGATCGACGCGGCGCCACCCAGCCCCCAGGGGCCCCACTGGATGAGGCCCCCCAGCTGGACGAAGACGAACTCGTCCTTGGCGAAGCCCACCGAGCCGTTGTTGTCGAAGTCGGTGTCGCGCAGCGAGCTGGGGAAGGTGAAGGCCGCCGACAGGTCGTAGTCCACGTGCTTGGACGAATAGAGCGAGCGAACGGCGGGCGCGGCGGTGTTGACGCTGATGCCCTCGACGCCCTCGGCGATGGGCGCATAGGCGCCGGACAGGCCCGACACGCGCACCGGCGCCAGCACCGGGCCCTGGTACACGTCGATGGCGTAGTTCGAGCCCGTCAGCGGCGGGTTGTCCGCGAGCGCCCCTCCCCCGGACGCCAGCACGGCGGCGGTGAAGAGCCCGACGAGTGTGGACGCGCGAGGGGACATGGTCGTATCGCTCTGGCGAAGATACATGGCCAGGGGAAGCGCGAGGTGACCGTCTTCAGAAGTCAGGTCGGGGCGCGTACAGTGGTTGAACACCGCGCACCGGGGGAGTCACACCTTGTTCCATCGTTCCCGACGGCTGTTGACGACTGTCCTGGGCACGCTCCTCCTGTGGAGCCTTCCGCTTCCGTCATGGGGCCTGGAGCCCGAGACGCCCCCTCGCATGGCCCTGCGTGCCGCGCGACTCTTCGATGGGAAGCGTGACAAGGTCCTGCCGGACGCGGTCGTGCTCATCGAGGGCTCGCGCATCCAGGCCGTGGGCACGGGCCTCTCCATCCCCGCGGGGACACGCGTCGTGGACCTCGGTGACGTCACCCTGCTGCCAGGGCTCATCGACTCCCACTCGCACCTGCTGCTGGAGGTCGACGCGGAGAGTGGTGACGCGCTCGGCCCCTTCTTCCAGCAGAGCACCGCCGAGCGCGCGCTCCTGGGCGCGAAGCTGGGCCGCGAGATGCTCGAGGCGGGAGTCACGACGGTGAGAGACCTCGGCAACTCCGGGCTCAACGGGGACGTGGCGCTGCGCAACGCCATCCAGCGCGGCTGGGTGCAGGGGCCGCGCATCCTCGCCAGCACCCGCGCCCTCGCGCCGCAAGGTGGGCAGTTCCCCACGCTCCCACCCCCGGCGCAGCCCCTCATCGAGCAGGAATACGTCACCATCTCCGGCGTGGAGGAGTCGCGGCGCGCCGTGCGACAGGCCTTCGCCGACGGCGCGGATTGCATCAAGGTCATCGTCGACAACGGACACAACGTCCTCTCGCTGGAGGAGATGAAGGTCATCGTCGAGGAGGCCCACCGCCAGACGAGGCCCGTGGCGGCGCACACCACGCTCGATGAGAGCATCCGCGTCGCGGTCCAGGCGGGCGTCGACTCCATCGAGCACGGGTACTCCCTGCCCGACGACGTGGTGACCGCCATGGTCCGCAAGCGCATCTTCCTGGTGCCCACCGACGGCCCGTTGGACGTGTGCGACGCCTTCGACGCCAAGGCGGTCGTGAAGGAGCGCTGCAGGAAGAACCTCACCAAGGCCCAGGCGCGCCTCCGCCGCGCGGTGGCCGCGGGCATCCGGGTCGCCGCCGGCTCGGACATGTACCTCAAGCTGCCAGGGCTGACGCGAGGGCAGGCCAGCGTGAAGTGGTTCCTCGCCTACGCCGAGGCGGGCCTGAAGCCCGTGGACATCCTGCGCGCCGCGACCCTGAACGCGGCGGAGCTGCTGCGCATGCAGGACCAGCTCGGCTCGGTGGAGCCGAACAAGCTCGCGGACCTGGTCGCGGTGGAGGGCGACCCGCTGAAGGACATCCACGCGCTGAAGCAGGTGCGGTTCGTGATGAAGGACGGACAGGTCATCCTGGACGCCGGCGCTCCACGGAAACGGGTGGATGCCGCGACGCGGTGAGGCCCCGGTCGCGAGCCCGCCGATATCTGATTTCAAACAGACATGGGATGGATGCAGTGCGTCCACTCCGCGACTTCACGAATTGCTGATTTCGCCGGGATACAATCCTCGGCATGAGAGAGCCTTCCAGCACACGCGCCGCGGCTTGGAGTCTGGCCATCCTGGGGTTGTTCATTGGCGCCTGTGGGAACGCGCCTCAAGCTCATCAGGATGAAGCGCCGCCTGAGGCCTCTTCCACCGTGGCGCCCCTGGCCCCGGTGGTCCCGCTCTTCGACGCCAGCACGCCGCTGGAGCCCGCGCTGGTGGTGGATACGCCCACGGCGCTCATCACCCGGCTGGCGGACCGGTCCAGAGATCGCCACGCGCGCGAGTCGCAATTCCAGAGCTACGAGCACTACCTGCCGCTGTACTTCGAGTACCGCACGTACAGCATCGAGGTCATCGACAGGGTCGCCAAGGGCGGCAACGACATCACCGTCAACATCACCTCGCTCTGGCCCCTGGACACGCCGGACTTCCGAGCCTTCTACCAAGGCCAGGCGGTGCTCTCACAATACTGGTTCAACGTGGACATGGCGCGGGTGGATGCCCTGCACTACACGGCCACCCTCAATTACAACGCGAAGGAGAACCGGCGGCTCCAGGTGGGCGACCGCATGGAGATTGAAATCAGCCCCTTCATGCTCCCTCCCGTCGTGGGGCGCGCCAACTATTACGGCACGGCGTTCCTCTACATCGTGGGCCAGGGCGGCATGGTTCCCTGGGAGGGAAGGGGCGCGAACCTGGACTCGTTTCCCCTCGCCGATACAGCGTGGCTGGGTGGGCGCACGACGCTGGGCTACAACTACTCGAACGAGCCGTCGCACCTGTTCAAGCAGATGGCCACCAACCTGGCGCCGGTGAATGCCCAGCCCTTCGTCGAGGGCAGGCGTCTGCATCACACCGACTTCGCGGATGGCTCCCACTCGGAGGCTGGCAACCCGAGCTTCACCGCGCAGCAGAACAAGCTCGGGCCCTCCTATATCGCTCGCAGCTGCGTGGCCTGCCACATCAACAATGGCCGCGCGCTCCCGCCCGACCCCGCGACGTCCCTGTACACCGTGCGGTTCTACGTGAACGCCGCGCCCTGGGCGGACGTCCACTACCGGCTCAACGGTGGCTCCCAGCAGAGCTTCCGGATGGCGCGTGACAGCTCCAACACGAACACCCAACTGCTCACCAACGTCCCGGCGGGCACGGTCGTCCAGTACCACTTCACCATCGGCAACTCCTCGGGAGGGCTGAGCACCACGTCCCCGGTGAGCTTCACGGTGAACGGCGCCGGCTCCAGCGGGACCAGCCCTCATGGCCACGTCGTCGTCGCGCCGCCGCTGCGCCATACGGTCCGGGTGGGCGCCGTCGGCACCTCGGTGACGGCGCATCCGGAGTTGGGATGGGTCCTCCAGCCGCAGAGCACCCAGGGGACTCCCGAGGGCAGCGTGAGCATCTCGGGCTGGACGGTGACGAACGGCACGTATGGCGACGGCACGGGCTATCAGCTGCGGCGCCCGGTCTACGCCTTCACGGGGCCCGTTCCCACGCACCATTCGGCCCGCATCACTCCGCCCCTCGTCGGCCTGGGACTGTTGGAGGCGGTGGATGAGAACACGCTGGCCAGCCTCGCCGACCCGAATGACTCCAATGCGGACGGCATCTCCGGGCGCGTGCAGACGGTGGTGGACCCGCAGACGGGGCAGACGCGCGCGGGGCGCTTCGGCTGGAAGGCGGGCAAGGCGCGGCTCCGGCATCAAGTCGCCAACGCGCTCAACGTCGACATGGGCGTCACCACGTCTGTCTTCCCCGTTCCGGATTGCGGCTCGGCGCAGGGCTGCGTGGGCGCGAGCACCGAGCTGGCGGACGCGGACCTGGAGAAGATGGTGCGCTACATCGCGCTGCTCGGGGTCCCCGCGCGCCGCAACCTTGGTGACGCCCAGGCGCTCCAGGGAGAAGGACTCTTCGGCAGCCTGGGTTGTGCGCGGTGCCACGCCTCGACGTTGACGACCAGCCCGTACCACCCCTACGCGGAGCTGCGGAGCCAGGTGATTCGGCCCTACACGGACCTGCTGTTGCATGACCTGGGCGCGGGGTTGGCGGACAACCTGCCGGAAGAGGGCGCCTCGGGCGCGGAGTGGCGCACGCCACCGCTCTGGGGCATCGGCTTGACGGCGGGCATCAGCGGCGGAGAGGCCTATCTGCACGATGGCCGCGCGCGCAGCCTCTCCGAGGCCATCCTGTGGCACGGAGGAGAAGCCGAGGCCTCCAAGGAGGCCTTCCGCACTTCGAGCGCCGCCCAACGCGCGGCGTTGCTCAAATTCTTGCAATCCCTTTGAGCCGATGGGGTCGGGGATGCCTCGCCGTGGCATGGATACTGATGCAATGCGGTTCCATCAGTCGAGCCTCCTGGGTTAGGGTACTCCTCACGGTTGGCTCGAGACTGCTTGCACATCCACGTGACGTGACAGGACATACAGTCGGTCGACGGCCCGCCCCGGTTGCAGGGACCCATCACGGGCGTCGCGGGTGTGGCGTCCACCTCACGAGGATTCATGAAGACGCGAGTCAATCGACTGATTGTCACCCTGGCTGTTCTGGCGATGTCCACGGGCGCGAGCGCCGCCCCTTCCAACGTGTGTGGGGGGCAAGGCTCACCGCCGTCCGGCTTCCCGAGCTGCGTGTGGTCGGTTCCGGTGGCGGGAGGTGAGGCGCTGCTGGACACGGTGGGGACCGCCAGCGCGTCGGAGGTCCGCCAGGCGCTGGCCGAGGGGCGAGCGCCTCAGCTCTCTGCCCATGTCCTGAGCGACGCGGAGGGCGCGCTCGCGGTCGAGGCGTTGCTGTTCGTGGCGGGCTCACTCCCTGATGTGGTCGTCGGCGAGCTGCCCACCTATGCGCCGCCGCTCGGAGACGCGCAGGTGTCGGTGCTGGGCGGAACGCTCGAGGGCCCGTTCGGCTCGTCGGGCCAGGAGGCGATGTTCAAGTTCTACTTCTACAACTGGGGTGGAGGCCACTGGACCATCGTCCTGGAGTTCAGCGAGCACAACGGCGTCATGTACGACAGCAAGTTCGGCTGGTTCGACCTCATGTGACGTACCGGGGGCACCGAGCACCTCGAGCGCGAGGTGTTCGGGGCCCTGTCGAGGTCGCGGCGGTCTCGTGAGGCCGTCACGGCGCGAGAAACGGAAGCAGCTCTCCGGTCTTCTGCCACATGGACGCCGGATAGGCCTGCGCCGAGCTGAAGCCCTTGTTCGTGAAGAGGTACTCGTAGGTGGACTGGTACGACGCCTTCCAGCCGTAGCCGGGGTGGTCCGTCTCGCTCCACTCCGACTTCGGGATGCCCATCGCCTGGAGCGCCGTGCCGAGCCACTGGTTGTAGAGCAGCCCCGCCCACAGGAAGCTGCCCTCGCTGCCCGTGCTCGAATCGCCGCTCACCTTGCGCGTGATGTTCCGGTAGTCGCAGTAGCTGCCCGTCTTCAGGGCGCCTCCCGCGCTCCCGGCGGTGACGACCGGGACGGAGAAGGAGAAGTGCGGCGTGTTGCCGTTCTCCTGCCCCCACGCGATGAGCGCGTCATCCAGCAGCGTTCCTCCCACGCCGTTCGAGAACCGCTCGAAGCGGGAGACGAGGTCGAGGAACACCTGGGAGAAGAAGACCTGGTTGAACTGCACCACCAGGTCCTGGTTCGCCCCGGGCACCGTCGAGGGATGCACGACGTTGTTGTGCCAGTCCTCTCCCTGCGGCGCGCGCGGGGTGAAGGTCAGGTTCTGGTTGTTCTCGTCGATGCTCAGTGTGGCGACGCGGCAGACGCCGCAGTTCATCGCCACCGCGAGCACCTCGTTGATGAGCCGGAAGTACTCGACGTTCATCGCGGGGTCGCCCGCGAAGGCGCCGGAGTTTCGCAACGACAGGTTGTCGGTGGTGGGGCGGGGCGGCACCTGGCAGCCGGCGCTGGTGGTCTCCAGGCGGCGCTGCAGCTCGGCGACGGCGTCGATGTGCTGGTCGAGTCGCCGCTTGTCCTCGGCCGAGAGTCGACCGTTGCCGTTGCGCAGCCGCCGGTAGCTCTCGAGGACCTTGTCCACCACGGAGGGCCGGGTGGTGCCGGGGCTGCTCGTCCCGGCCAGCAACGTGTCGAAGAGGGCGAGCGAGCTCTCCGTGCCGCCGATGGAACTCGTGGCGACGCCGGAGGCGCGGACCCCGGGCGTGCTGTATCCCCAACTGCCGGTGGACGTGCCCGAGCCTGCGATGGCGACGCTCCGCTTCCGGACGGAGGCGACGCTTGGATAGAACGCCGACGAGTAGGCCATCACCTGGTCGATGGTCGCTCGGGGCGAGCCGGGCCGCTGCTTGTCGAAGTCGTAGTAGCCCAGCGGGGCGCCGAAGTTGTGACCCATGTACAGGGGGAAATCGAGCCCCCGCAGGATGTTCATCTTCGAGACGAGTGTGGGCGTGAGCACGGACGGCTTCGCGGTGAGCACCCGGCTGATGGCCGCGTCCCCGCTCGCGTCGGGCGTCGCGACCAGGTCTCCCCGCCGGACGTCGTGGTCCGCGTAGAACAGGCTCTGCGTCAGCGCGGCGTCGGTCGGCCACATGCTCGCGCCGAAGATGGCGCCGTGAGGGGTGCGGAAGTGCACGAAGCACTTCGGACGCTGCGCGGCCTGGGCCTTGGCCTCGAGGGGACTCAAGAGCGAGGGGAGCAGCGGCAACGCCAGCACGGCTCCGCCCGCGCCGCGCAGGAACATGCGGCGGTCCCATCGGAAGACAGGTGTGTTGCTCACTGGAAGCTCCTCTGCTTGAAGGTGGGGTGTCGGGCGATGGTCTTCAGCAGGTCGGCCATCGGCGCGCCGCTGCGCGCGACGGACTCCAGCTCCGAGAGTAGACAGCCATCGCCGGAGGTGGACTCCACGCGAGCGTGCGCGAAGCGGAAGTAGTGCTGCGCGACGCAGGACTCGAAGAGCTGGCTCTCATCGACCATCCGCGACAGCTCCGCGGCGCTGGAGATGACCCGCTGCTCGGAGTCGTAGAGCCACACGTCCGCGGAGGTGTCCACGGAGGGCGCGGCGGTCTCCTGGCCCTGCGGGTTGAACAGCCGCTCCACGCCGCGCTCGCGTCCGAGCGCATCGAACCCCTCCAGCACGAAGCCCGGGGGGTTGATGGAGTTGTTGTGGCATCCCCCGCAGCTGCCTCCGGAGGTGAGCTGGGTCACCACCTGCCGCGTCGTCATGCGGTCCGTCGGCGCGGGAGGCCTGTCGCTGGCGTTGGGCGGTGGGGCGCCGACCTGCTGGCAGAGCAGCGCGTTGCGCACCAGGTATCCCTTGTGGATGGGACGCGTCGACGCGGTCCCTGTGGCCAGCAGCGCCGCGCGGGTGAGCAGGCCGCTGCGGTTCTGGGAGGGGATGACGGGCGCGTCGCCCGAGCCATCCCAGACGGGGACGCCGTAGATGCCGGCCAGGAAGGGGTCGGCCGTGTAGGACCTCCGGTCATTCAGGAAGTCGCTCACCGAGCCGCCCGACACGAGGGTGCTCCAGGCGGAGAGCTGGACGTCCTCGAACATCGCGGTGCGCGTGGCGTCCGTGGGCATCTGCGCGCCGACGAAAGAGCGGTAGATGGGGTCGTTGCGGAGCGCCACCAGGGACGGCAGCTCGTCGAGGCGCAGCCACTCGCTGACGAACTCGTCCAGCGAGCCGCGCAGGCGGGGGCTCTGGAGCATCCGGTCGAGCTGGGCTTCGAAGCCGCTCTCCGTCAGCAGCGAGCCATCCTCCGCCGAGGCCCAGAGCGCGTCGTCCGGAGGCGCCTGCCAGAACTGGTAGGACAGCTTCGCGGCCAGCTCGAACGCGGAGAGGGGACTCGCGGGCTGGCCGGCGGTGGTGCCGTGCTCGATTCGGTAGAGGAACCCGGGCGAGTTGAGCAGGGTGGTGATGACGTCCGCCACCGCCGCCTTGTCCACGGGCGTGGCCCCCGCGATGTCCGCGAAGAGGGTGACCTCCGCGGTGGACAAGGGATGGCGCAGGACGCGGGCGCCCCAGCCCCGGAGAAAGGTCTCCAGACAGGTCCGGTCGTTGGAGGTCTGGCTGTCGCTCGCGCAGCTGCCCAGCAGCGCGTCGCGGCGCGCGTCGGTGCTGGTCAGCTCCTGCGCCACGGCCTTGCCCACGTCATACATGACGTCGACCTGGGTCTGCTGGATGGACTGGTCCAGTCGGCTGAAGCCGCCCTTCACGTCGCTAGGCGCGGGTGTGCGCTGGTCCGTGGGATAGCGGGCGAGGATGGGGGTGAGCTTCGTCCAGACGGCGTCGGCCTCGCCCGGCAGCGCATGGTCGACGGCGAAGCGCAGCGAGTTCATCAGCTGCCTGCGGGACAGCCGGGGCAACGGAAGCTCCGTGGGGACGGCGCTTGCGTCGCAGGAGAACTTCGCGGGTGCCGGACGGATGGTGTCGGATGGCGACGGAGGCTCGGGTTCGCCTCCACCTCCACCTCCGCCGACATGGTGGTTGTTCTTCGCGGAGCCCTCACAGGCGGCCACGCCGGCGCAAAGAAGAAGGATGCTCACGGAGCGAAGGAGCGTCATGTCCCTGGCTACTCCCGAGGCCGAAAATACTTTCCTGCCCGAAGGGACACGGCCGACGGTACTCTCGCCGACACCGCATGACCGCCTTGCTCTGCGCGCTCTCCCTCGTCGTCCTGACCCAGTCCCCGGTGGTATCTGTTTCCTTCGACCTTCGCGCGCTCCCCGAGCAGGACTATCGGCGGTGGGACGGAGTGGAGCTGGAGCGGAAGGTGGCCCTGCGGCTGATTCAGGAGGGCTTCGCGGTCGTCTCCCCACGCGGCCCGGCCCAGCTTCGGCTGCGCGCGAGCCGTGCTCCCGATGGACTGTTGCTGGAGGCCGTCGGACCGCGGCAACGCGTGGAGCAACGTGTGCGCGTGGGACGGGGCTCCATCGCGGAGCTTCACCTGGAGGTCGCGCAGAAGCTCGCCGAGATGACGCGCGCGGTGCAGCCCGAACCGGAACCGGAGCCGGAGCCGCCCCCGCCCGAGCCGGTGCTCCAGCCTCCGGTGGAGGTGGCCGCTGCTCCGGTGCATTCAGGGGTGGACCTGGGCTTGGGGTTGGGGACGCTCTGGGGCGGACCTGGAGTCGCTCCTCACCTCCTGCTCTCGGCCAGGTGGGGACTGGGGGATGTGGGACTGGATGTGGAGGCGGGGCTCGGCGTGTCCCGCGAGCCGGCGCTGAACGTGTTCGAGGTGCAGGGGGGAGCGTTCTTCAGTTATCGCCACGCCGTGACGGAGCGCCTGCGACTGGAGCCGGCGGTGGGCGCGGGCCTCGTCGTCCACGCCTTCCGACTCGAGGACGCGTGGGTGTCGGAGCAGCGCGGTACCCAGGTCTCTCCCGCGGGCTGGGCCCGGATGAAGCTCGGCTGGCGGTTCACCGAGCGTCTCGCCGCGGAGGTGCGCGTGGCCCTGGGGCTGCTGCGGCCCGTGACGCATGTGCGCGAGGGCGAGACACTGTGGTCACGGGGAGGGGCGAGGCTCGAAACCGGCGTGCAGCTCTCGTGGGGGCTGTAGCCTCCGGAGGAAAGTTCCTCCCGCTTCATTCGTAGGTTCGCAGGTGATGGATGTCGCGTGCTGTCCACTACAAGGCCCCGCCTGCCCGGCCCGTGTCCTTCGACGCGCTCTACGAGGCGCACGTCGAGGACGTCTACGCGTGGGCGATGCGGTACGCGGCGGGCCGTACGGGGTGGGCCGAGGACGTCACGCATGACGTGTTCCTGAAGGCCTGGGAGCACCAGACCTGGCTGCGAGAGGAGGATGTGCGGGGCTGGCTCTTTCGCGTCACGCAGAACGTGGCGTTCTCGGCCCTGCGTCGCGAGAAGACGTTCCGACAGCGCATCACCAGTCTCTTGTTTCCGGAGTCCTCCACACCGCCGGAGTCCACGCCGGATGCGGCCCTCGAACGCAGGGAAGCGGTGATCAGCGCCACGGCGACGTTGGACCGCTTGCCGGGGCAGGAGCGGGTGGTGATGACCTTGAAGCTCCTGGACGACTTGAGCCAGCGCGAGATTGCCCAGCTCCTCTCCCTGTCAGAGGGCTACGTGTCGAAGTTGATCAGCCGCGCCCAGGGCCGCCTGACGGCCTGGGGATGGAAGGTGGACGATGGCGCCCCGTGACCTCCGCGCAGAGCTACGGCGTGAAGATTCGCTTCGCCGCGAGCAAGGGATGCCGCCTGCTGTCCGTGCCCGCGTGGGCGCGCGGCTGCGGGACGCACGTGAGCCCGGGCCCACCGCATGGCACAGGCGTCCGGTGTCCTGGGGACTCGCCGCGTCGGCGGTCGCGGTGGCGGTGGCCCTCATGGTGTTCTTCATGCGGACTCCTTCCGCGCGCTCCGTGGGCGGGCTCGAGGTCGCGCACGCGAGCGCCGACCTGTTGGTTCGAGAGGACTCCGAAGGAGTGGTGATTCAAGGGGGCGAGGTCGCGCTGATGGATACAGCGCGAGGAATCACGCTCCGGAACCACGGGCCGCTCGTCGTCCGTCGTGAGTCCACCGGGGTGCGGCTGGTCCGCGGGCGCGCGGAGTTCTCGGTGAGCCATCGCCCGCGAGGCGCGCTCCCCGCGGTCGTGCTCGTGTCGGGCGGCGCCATCGAGGTCATGGGGACGCGCTTCACGGTGGAGGAGCGAGGGGAGGGTGGCACCGTCACCCTGCACGAAGGGGCCATCGCCTTCCGACAGTCCGGTGGCGAGGTGGTTCCCGTGCAGGTGGGGCAGACGTTGGCGTGGCCGGTGGTCAAACCCGACGAGCCAGCTCTTCCCGTGCCGGTATCCCCCGCGCCAGCGCCGCCCGAGGCGGGCTCACCTCCCGCGTTGGCGACGCCGCCTGGTCCGAAGGTCGTTCCTTCCCGTGTTCCCCCCACGGTGGTTCGTGCTCCGAACGTGGAGGAGGTCTTGCGAGAGCTGGAGGTCCTTCGAGGTCGGCACGAGTTCGAGCAGGCGGCGCGGTACCTCAAGGAGTCGATGCGCAAGCAGCCGGCGGCGACGCGCGAGCGCCTCAGCTTCGAGTTGGGCTCCTTGCTCACATACCAACTGAAGGACGCGCAGCGGGCATGTGCTCACTGGGCCCGACATGAGGAACAGTTCCGGCGGGGGCGCTACGCGGAGGCCGTCCAGCGTGCGCGTGGGACGCTGTCCTGTGAGGGACGGGAGCGATGAGTCGCTGGAGCGTGCTGTGTCTGGCCGTGGCGCTGACTGCCTGCGAGGAGGCCGTCATCGATCATGCCCCGACCTCCAATCTGCTCGACGCCGAGACGGCTTCGCTGGAGACGGGGCTCGGCGTGTGGACCGAGTGGTACGGCGCCTCCGCTTCGCGAGCGTCCACCGACGCGAGAGAGGGTGAAGCCGTCCTGCGCGTGGAGGTGACCGAGCCGTATGGCTGGGGTGTTCACCTGGACAACTGGCCGGGATTCGCCGCATCGCCAGGGGCGCACCGTGCTTCCTTCTGGGCACGAGGGACCACGGGGCACTCGGTGGTCGCACGGATGAAGGTCAGCTGGCGTGACTCGGACGGCGAGGAGTTGCAGGCGCAGACGCTCTCCAGCCCGGTGCTCTCCGGTCAGTGGGCACGGACCACGCTCGAGCTGACGGCTCCGGAAGGAACGGAGCGGATGTCGGTGGAGGTGACGGGAGACGAAGGTTCCGTGGGCGATGTCATCGAGCTGGATGCCCTGGGCGTCCAGGCTTCGAACGCACGCTGACGCGCGTGACGTTCAACGCTTGCGGGACTCCCCGCGCGCTGAATGCACATTGGACCGAGAGTCAGGTTCCCCCTGCGGAAACCCAAGACGAAGGACCTATGCGTGCCACTACTTCTTCATTGAGGAGGCTGTATGCGAGCTGATGCCATGAGCGAGTCATCTCCATGTTGAGAACCTGTTCGTTCATGTTCTAGCTCAGATTGTAATTCGTGGTGTGATGCTTGAGTTTTTGGGGGATGAGTGTTGGTGTTGTGGTTCTTGGTGTGACGACTGGTGCGCTGTGTTGAGAAGTTTCGGGAGGCGTATGGTTCTGCGGATTGTGAAGCGTGAAGATGTGCCCTCGTTGTCGTCGCCAGAGACGGATGTTCTTGACTGGAAAAAAGAGGTAGACCCATCGAGGCGGCAAGAGTTGGCAAAAGACATAGCTGCGATGGCGAATACTTCCGGGGGGAGCATTGTGGTTGGTGTCAAAGAGGGAGGGGCGAGTGTTCGCGCAGCATTGTGTCCCCTGTCGCGAGATCAAGCGTTGCGGTTGGCAACCGCTTATGAGCAGGTGGCGCGCGATTGCATTTCTCCTCCGGTCAAGGTGGATGTAGCTACGATTGAGCTTGAGTTTGATGGGAGTGGTAAGTGGATTTTGGCGGTAAATGTAAGTGCGACGGAGGCGATATTTTGTGCGGTTAGAAAGATGAATGAAGTGCCAGGGCAAGGAGGTGAACAGGGATGGATCATTCCAAAACGAGTTGCCTCTCAGACCAAATTTTTGACTCCCGCTGATGCTCAACTCGGGACTGTGGAGAAATTGCGCAGTGCGACTCATAGGACGCTTGAGTTGATCGAGGCATGGCAAGATGATGTTGAGGCTAAATCGAGAATTCGTCGCTTTGAAGAGTTTATGGCGCATGAAAGTCACTATGACGTTCGGTTTCCCGAGTTGGGGGCTGGTGCGGGTCGGCTAGGATTGGAATACACGATCCGCCCTGTGCGGGATGCTCAGGGTGTGCCGCTGCAGACCAGTGGTGAGATGAGAGGGCGCTGGTTGGTGTATGTTGTTGGTCCGGCCCAAGAACACGTTAGGTCTGATGTCGACTTGGCTCGGTATGATGATAGTCCCATCCGTGATGGTGAGTATTATTATTGTGAATTTTATAATGGCAGTTGGCATATGTCTGATGGGGGCATGGTGAAGTCGTATTCTTTTTATATGAGCGGGAGGGTTGGGGCTGCTGAGTGGTTGGAGAGAGCGAATGAGTTTGCCGAGCGGAGTCTTTCGGTGGGTGGGGCTGTGTTCGAGGAGGTGTGTAGGTTGCTGCTTGATTTGGAGGGCAACCCGGTTCGAAGCGGAGGTGGATATTCGTTCTTGGTAGTGAAGGATGCTTCGAATGGGCTCTTTCTGCGTGTTGGCGATTCGCCGCCAAAGGCGATCTATTTGATGAACTCGGCGGGCAGTTTGGCGGAGGAACAGTGGGATTTGGAGATTGAGAAATTTCGAGGATATGGAGGGAGTGTTGTGCAGAGGAGAATTAAGAAGGCGATTCATGAAGATCTGCAGCGACGGGGAGTTTCGGTGCCTAAACGGCGTTGGCATCAGACGAGTCGTGCACTGCGTCCGCGCTGAAGTGCGTGGAGTGGGTTTGTGGTCTCCAACAGCGCCTAACGAAAGTCAGGGATGGGCTGGCCGTAGGGAATCCGTCCTGCGCGTGGAGGTGACGGAGCCGTATGGCTGGGGTGTCCACTTGGACAACTGGCCGGGGTTTGGCGCATCGCCGGGGGCGCACCGTGCTTCCTTCTGGGCACGAGGGACCCCGGGCGCTCGGTGGGGGCGCACGGATGAAGGTCAGCTGGCGTGACTCGGACGGCCGGGAGTTGCAGGCGCAGACGCTCTCCAGCCCGGTGCTCTCCGGTTAGTGGGTGCGGACCACGCTGGAGCTGACGGCTCCGGAAGGAACAGAGCGGATGTCCGTGGAAGTAACGGGCGACGAAGGTTCCGTGGGCGATGTCATCGAGCTGGATGCCCTGGTCGTCCAGGCTTCGAGCACCCCCTGACGCGCCTCAGGCGTCGCGGCGCTCCAGCTCATCGAGGGCGTTCCGTGCGCTAGATGAGACACTGCCCCACGGTGTGGCGGCATGGTCTCTCAAAGAGATCTCGCGCAGCGGCTCGATGGCCGTTCCATCACCCTGTTGCCCGAGCGAGTAGGCCGCCGAGTAGCGCACCTTCGCGGACGCGTCCCGGAGCTGGTCGATGAGGACCTCCACGATGCCCTCATGTCTGAAGTGGGCCAGGGCCTCCGCGGCGTCCGCCCTCGTCTCCTCGTCTTCGTTTGGGTCCAGCAGGAGCTTCATCACGTGGGGCGCGGCCCGAGGTGGACTGAAGATGCCCAACGCGTGAAGCGCGGCCCGCCGGACGGACCGGGAGGCATCCTGCTCCATCGCCTTCAGCAGGACCTCGATGGAGGTGTCTTGCGCGACGAGCCCCAGTCCCACCGCGGCCTCCTCCCGGAGCTTGTCCGAGGGCTCGGCCATGAGTGGTTCGAGCAGCTTCTCCGCCCCGTCGAGCTCCAGCCGCGGAATCAACCAACAGATGTCCGCGCGAAGCTCGGGGTCGAGGCTTGAGTCCCCCAACATCCTGATGAGCTCCTGCTCCGATGTCCCTCCCGCGCTGACGACGGAGGCCACGAGCGCTTCGGTCTGGGCCCGCCCATCGACGAGGGTTCCCTGGACGATGGCGTCCAACTTCTTGGCGAGTTCGCGGTCGGGTTTCATCGCTTCGAACACCTGCACGCAAGGTGCTTGGGGCGGCAGCCACGCGGCATCATCGCATTGAACGCATGCTTGGCGGCGAGGCACGCGGCGTCCTCGCTGGCGGCGCTCACGGGAGGGCCGTCGACGTAGGTGCCATCGTAGGGACACTTGTTCTCAGGCAATGCGCTGGGGATCTGCAAGACGGCGCTGTGGCCGTAGCAGGTCCATTTCCCTCCCGAGCCCTTGTCCTTCTTCTTCTTGGAATCCTTCCCTGCCTGTTCCGCCTGGGCGGCCTCCTTGGCCTCCTTCTTCTCGGCCTGGGCGGCGGCTTCCTTGCCGACGGTCTTCTCCGTCTTGGCCGCGCCTTGCGTGGCCTCCACGGCGGCCTTCTCCGCCTGGCTCGCGGCCTTGACCTCCTTCAGGCCCTTGGCGATGCCTTCCTCGCCGAGCCGGAAGGCCGCCTTCTCCGAGACCTTGATGGCCCCCTTGCCCGCGATGGCCCCCAGCTTCACGCCATCTCCCCAGGCGGGCACCATGGCCACCGCCGAGAGCCCCGCGTTGGCCCAATCACCCTCCAACGCATAGATGCCGGCGTTCACCCCATCGGGAATGGCTCCCAGCACCGGGATGAACCCCGCGAGGTCCAAGGCGCCATGCACGATGTCCATGGCCGACAGCGACTTGTGGCGGGTACAGCCAGCCGAGTCCTCCGAGACCGCTTCGTCGAAGACCATCAGGTCCCCTTCGAGGCAGCAGTGGGGATGGTCGAAGTTGCGCCAGACCGTCAGGTAATACGTTCCGGACGAGAGGTTGCCGAAGGAGAAGGTCCTGGGGCCCCCCGTGGTGGCCTCGCAGGTGCCAATCTCCTTGTCGAACCCCCAGTCCACCGAGCGGGTCAACGTGACGTGGTAATCGAAGTCCCGGCAGTTGGGGACGTCCCGGTCCACGGCCTGAGGGAGCAGCACGATGCGGAGGCCGCCGTTCGTGACCTCGAACTTCCTCGATTCGAGGACCCGGTGACACACCTGCACCGTGCTCTCGAAGCCCTTCTTCATGAGCGTGTTGGAGGCGCCCCCGGCGGAGACCCGAGGCGTGTCCTGGTGGCTGCCGGAGCGCAGTCCCCTCGCGCCGGACTGCTGCACCACATGCGTCAGCTCATGGGCAAGCAGGCGCCGTCCTTCGTGGGTTCCCGGCGCGAACTGCCCCCGGCCGAAGACCACGTCGTGGCCGACGGTATAGGCATGGGCATTCAGGCTCCGGGCGGACTGCGCAGCCCGGGTATCCGTGTGCAGGCGCACGGAGGAGAAGTCGTGCCCGAAGCGCGGCTCGAAGAAGGCCCGGGTCTGCGCATCGAGCGGCTGGCCTGGCGAGCGCAGCACGTCGCTCACCGTGTCACGAGACCAGTTCGAGGGCCGGGCCCCCGCGGACATCGTCTGGATCGTGTCCTCCTCCTCGCAGGAGGTGCATTTGCGGCTGAGCTGCAGTGGGGAGGTTCCGACAGGGCCGACACGCTCGGGCATGCGCAGGACCTGGTCGGCGACGCGGTCCGCCTCGCGCTCCAGGGGGCCATGCGCCTCGCCGATGGCGAGCTTTGTTTGTGGCGCGGTGGGCGGGAAGAGCGGGATGTCGCCGATGCTCCACGTCCCCAAGGGAGCGCTGGCCACGTGCTCGGCGTCATTCTCGGTGAAGGTCGAGCGCCTTCCCACGAGCCCCTTGCCGACCCTCGCCATGGGCCGGGGGGCACTGGACCGGACCGGGTCCTGGGCCTTCCTGGTGTGCATTCGCATCGCGTGCCTCCCGAACGCGGGTGCCTCCGATGGAACAACGCCGTCAGGCCGAAAGGTTGAGCGAGATTCGACGAGAGGGCAAGGGACCGGCGGAGGCGCTGGCGCGTCCCGCCGGTCCCACGTGCCGGATTAGAACAGGTCGTGTGCGGGCCAGGCGTTGACGCCGTTCACGACGCTCCACATGAGGCTGTCCAGGTTGATGTCGGAGACGCCCGAGTTGGTGCTGTTGTTGGAGTTGGTCATGGCGGACCAGGTGAACTCCTCGGTGCGGCTGGGGCCGTTGCGGTCATCGGTCCGCACCACCAGGGCCAGGGTGCCCGGGACGTAGCCGCCGTGCCACCAGTTGGGGATGCTGTTCACCGACCAGCCCTTGGCGTAGTTGACGGCGTTGCCCGCGGTGTTCGGCGCCGTCGTGCGCGTGGTCATCGTGGTGATCGTGCCCGCGCTCAGCAAATCCGGCACGGTGGAGAACCCATCCGCGTGCACGGAGACGCGCACCAGGTCGATGGGCGTGACCACCCAGCCGCCGTGCGCGTCCATGCGGCGCACCGGCATGCCGTACGGGTTGGCCGCCCCCGCGCCGAGCTGGTAGTAGGCGACCTCGTTGGACAGCCGCGCGGCCAGGGTGTCGCCGCCCACCGCGAAGCTGGTGGCGCCGCTGGGCGCGAACACGCGGTTCTGCATATAGGCGTCATAGGTCATCCCCGTGACGCGCTCGATGATGCGACCCAGGACGCTGTAGCCGAAGTTCGAATACTGGTACCGCGTCCCCGGCGCGAACTCGAGCGGCACGTTCTGCAGGACCCACTGGATGAGCTGCGCGTGGTTCATGCCCGTGTTCATGAACATCGGGTCGCCCGTGCCGTCGTTGCCGTCGTTGTCCCAGGCGCCCGCGGTGTGCTCCAGCAGGTGCTGGACCGTGATGTTCAGGACGCGGCTGTCGGCGTAGGTGCCCTGCGCGCCGTAGAGCTCACCGAGCAGCGCGCCCCGGCCGAAGACGCGGTCCGTCAGCTGAATCTGGCCGCTCTCGATGAGCCGCATGATGCCGATGGACGTCATCGGCTTGGAGACGCTGGCGACGCGGAAGCGGTGGGAGCTGTTGACCGGCGTGTTGTTGCTCCGGTCGGCCACGCCATAGCCCTTGGCGAACACCAGGCGCCCGCGGCGGGTGATGGCCAGCGACAGGCCGACGGTGTTCGTGGCGTTCATCGCCTGCTGGACGGTGTTGTCGATGTGCGCCAGGTCCGCGGCGCTGAACGTCAGGTTCTGCCAGAGCAGCGAGAACTCGGGTGCGCTCCCGTTGTTGTGCGCCGCCACCAGGACGGGGCGGTACCCCTGGTTCTTGAGGTCCGTCGCGGCCTGCTGATACGCGGCCGAGGTGAGTCCGTGGCGCGCGGCCATCGGAATCCCCGAGGACGCGTGGAAGATGGCCGCGTACCGGTCCGTGCCGCCCACGTTGTAGCTGCTGACCTTCGCGAGCTGGTAGCCCTGGGACGCATTGGTGTTGAAGGTGGACTGGTACTGGGCCGCGGTCATCCCATGGTGGGCCCGCCAGGCCGGCCCGGCCGACTGCTCCCAGATGGCCGCGTAGCGCTCCGCGCCACCGGACGTGTAGCCGCTGACGTGCACGGGCCGGTAGCCCTGGCCCGTCCAGGTGTTGAACTCCGTCTGGTACTGGGCCGCGGTCAGGTCATGGCGGGCGACCCACGGGGCACCGTTGTCCGCGTGGAAGATGACCGCGAAGTAGGCGACGCCCCCGACGCTGTAGCCGTTGACCATCACCGGGCGGTAGCCCTGCGCGTTCTGATTGACGACGGCCGTCTGGTACTGCGCGGAGGTCAGCCCGTGGGAGGCCCGCCAGGCGGGCCCGCTCGTGTCCTCGAAGATGGCGGCATAGCGGACGCTGCCCGCGTCCTCGTAACCGCTGACATAGGAGAGGCGATAGCCTTGCCCCGTCCAGGTGTTGAACTCCGTCTGATATTGGGCGGCGGTGAGGTTGTGGCGGGCGACCCAGGGGTCATAGGGCCCGACCAGGGCCTGCTGGGACGTGGACTCCGGCGTGGACTCCGGAGCGGTGGGCGCCTCCTGCTCGGGGACCCCGCATCCGACCAGGGATGCCATCAGCACTGACAGGGCTGTCAGCAGCGGCTTCATTCCAAAGGCTCTCATGGGTGTGAACTCCTGTTTGGCGGTGTGGCTGCCAGCCAGGAACGAACCCTGGGCCCATTTCACCTCAGGGATGGAATGAGGGCGCCGTCTCCTCCTCGCGCAGTGTTGGGTTTGCGAGCGTTTCGGCAGATGGGCCTACATCTCGTGCCGTGCGCCACGAAATCTCGGTGCCTGGGCACTGCAATTTCGGTGGAACGCTATTATCCATCGCCTCATGGCGGATGAACTGTCGGGCCGAGTCGAGGGCGTGAAGGACGCGCGGGACCTGGTGGAGCTGGCGACCACCGAGGACTCGGTGGAGGAGCTGCTGCGTCGCGGGCTCGACTGGCTGACGCGCGTGGTGCGCTTCGACCTGGCGACGCTGTTCCTCCTGCGGGACGGCAAGCTCGTCTCCGTGGCCGCGCGCGGCCCGCTCGCCAACGCCAAGGTGCGCCACCACGCCCTTCCGCTCTCGGAGTTCCCCTCCCTGCGCCAGGCCCTGGAGACCCGCCGCGCCCGCGCATTCACCGAGGAGGACCACTCCCACGGCGACGGAGACCCGTTCGACGGCGTCCTCGACCTGCCCCCGGGCCACGCCTGCATGGTCGTCCCCCTCTGTGCGGGCGAGCGCTCCTACGGCGTCCTCACCCTGGACCGCGCCGAGTGTGAGACCTACCCGCAGCCCGTGGTGGACCTGGTCGAGGTCTACGGCCAGATGCTCGCCACCGCCCTGCAGGCCGCCGAGCAGCGCGCCACCTTCGAGCGCCTCCACCGCCAGGACCACGAGCACGCCAAGCTCCTGGAGGCCCAGCTCGGCGGCGAGTCCGAGGGCATCCTGGAGACCTCCCTCAGCACCGTCATGCGCGACCTCGCCCGGCGCGCCCGACAGGTGGCCGAGACGGACACCCCCGTCCTCATCACCGGCGAGACGGGCACCGGCAAGGAGCGCCTCGCGCGCGCCATCCACCGCTGGAGCTCCCGCGCGGACGAGCCCTTCGTCACCCTCAACTGCGCCGCCATCCCCGCGGGCCTGCTGGAGAGCGAGCTCTTTGGCCACCTCAAGGGCTCCTTCACCGGCGCCACCAAGGACCGCGCGGGCCGCTTCCAGATGGCCCACGGCGGCACGCTCCTGCTCGACGAGGTGGGCGAGCTGCCCGTCGAGCTCCAGGCGAAGTTGCTCCGCGCCATCCAGGAGAAGGCCTTCGAGCCGGTGGGCAGCGACAAGACCGTGCGCGCGGACGTGCGCATCCTCGCCGCCACCCACGTGGACCTGCAGCGCGCCATCGCCGAGAAGCGCTTCCGCGAGGACCTCTACTACCGCCTGAGCGTCTTCCCCCTGCGCCTGCCGCCTTTGCGTGAACGGCGCGAGGACCTGCCGCAGCTGTGCGCGTTCCTCCTGGAGGAGCAGGCCCGGCGCACCGGACGTCGCGGCATGCGCGTGTCCCCCGCGGGGCTCGCCCGGCTCGCGTCCTACGAGTGGCCCGGCAACCTGCGTGAGCTGGCCAACGCCCTGGAGCGCGCCACCATCCTCGCGACGGGGACGGAGCTGGGGCCCTCGTCCTTCGACATCACCTCGCACGCGGGCGCCACCAGCACCGCGCCGCAGCTCGAGGCCTCCGCGGTCCCCGGCGGGGTCGACGCGACGATGAAGCCCGGCTCCGTGCTGACGCTGGCGGCGGTGCAGCGCGAGCACATCCTGCGTGTGCTCTCCCTCACCCGGGGCCGCGTCTATGGCCCCGGTGGCGCGGCGGCGCTGCTCGGCCTCAAGCCCTCCACGCTCCAGAGCCGGATGAAGAAGCTCGGCATCGCCCGGCAGGAGCAGTTCGTGGTGGACGAGGTCTGACGGCTCAGTTCGCGCGCGGCTGCGTGGCCGGCAGCGGGTACGTGGTGCCCGTCTTGCCGAACGGCGCGTCGAACAGGTGCGGGTCCGACTGGCGCGTGCGGAACAGGTCGATGATGTAGTCCATCCGCTGGTCCAGCTTGCTCCAGTCCTTGGCCGCGGTGCCCTTGAGGCTGTCGGGGCTGGAGTCCAGCTTGCCGAGCAGCGCGCGCAGCTCCGGGTTCTCGATGGAGCGCAGGTGCGGCGGGAAGAGCGTCGACTCCATGCCCGCGGGCGGCGGCAAGTCATTGCCCAGCTTCAGCGCGCCACCCGGCACCGCCAGCTTCATCATGTGCTCGGTGGCGAGCCGACGGAACACGGACGCCGTCGCGTCCACCACGGGGCCGAGCGCCGCGTCCACCAGGCCCGTCTTCAGCGCGGCCTGACCCGCGAGCCGCGCCGGGAAGGGCAGCCCGTTGATGCCCGACTCGATGCTCTGCTTGAGCACGTTGCGGAAGGTGTCGTGCACCGGCGAGTTGAGCGCCTTCTCCACGAAGCCCTGCAGCTGCGTCTGCTCGTGCAGGCCAATCTTGTCGTTGGCCAGCAGCATCAGCTCCGCCTTCTTGTTCGGGTCCTTCTCGAACATGGCCTTCGTGTAGTGCGCGAAGGCCTCCTTCAGCACCGGCTTGTCCTTCGCGAAGCCGTCCAGGTACTTCTGCGCCTTCGCCGCGTCGTACGACGTGTCGCCCTGGAAGGTCTCGATGAAGCGGGCGAACTCCTGGCCCACCTCGTTGAAGACGAACTGGTTGCCCTCGGCGATGGAGCCGCTGACGTTGTCGAGCGCCTCCTTGCCCGCCGCGGCGATGTCACCCAGCGGCAGCGCGGGCAGGCCGACCTTGCGCAGCACGTCGTCCACCTTCTTCAGCGGACCGGCGAGGTCTCCCGCCTTCTGCAGCGCGTCCGTGAGGAACTTGGGCATGTCCTCGTTGCGGATGCTCACACCCGCCTGCTTCGAGGCCCAGGTCGCGAAGGTGGACCAGTTGGCGTTCTCCTTGCCCAGCATCTGCCCCAGCGCGTTGGACAGGTCCGAGTAGCCCTGGGTGATGGCGTAGTTGCGCGCCACCGGGTCCTGGATGGAGGAGATGGCCTTCACGTCCGCCACGCTGGGGTAGCTGCCCGGGGCCACCTGCGTGCCCTGGGGCGCGACGGGCGGAGTCAACGCCACCACCGGCTTCTGGGGCGTGCCCACGTCGAAGCGGGACACGTCGCGGGCGTCACCGCGCGCCACCGGAGCCTGCGGCTTCACCTCGTTGCGAGGCGGGGGCGCTGCGGGGGTCTCGAGCGGACGGGGCTGGACGCGGGGGCCGGAGATGGGGGTCTTCATGATGTGGAGGAAGTATCGCTCCAAGGAGGGCGGAAGTTGCGCGGCTGTCAGGGCTGGCCCGGCCCCTGCGGAAGTCCTTGAAACGACAGGGAATGTTGTGCATGTGAGCGGTTCGTTCCATGCCGCGCCACCGCCTCTCCTCCCTCTGGGCCCCCCTTCGTGGGCGCGCCCTGTCCTGCCTCGCCTGGGGATTGCTGGTGCTCGTGGGGCTCGGCTGCGGCCGCCAGGACGCTCCCGCCGACCGGAGCAACTGGACGGGGAAGACGCTGCGCATCGGCACGGACGCGACCTACCCACCGTTCGAGTCCGTGAAGGACGGCGAGCTGGTGGGCTTCGACATCGAGCTGGGGGCGCTCATCGCGGAGGAACTCGGCGCGAAGGTCGCGTGGACGAACACGTCCTTCGACGGCGTGTTCCCCGCGCTGATGGCCGGCAAGTTCGACCTGGTGATTTCGGCGGTGACCATTACCCCCGAGCGTCAGCAGCGGCTGGGCTTCTCCACGCCGTACTACACGGCGGGGCAGCTGGTGGTGGTGCGCGAGGGCGACACGGCCGTCACCGGCGTGCAGACGCTGCGCGGCAAGACGGCGGGCATTCAAATCAATACGAGCGCCGCGCTGGTGCTGGAGAAGTACCCGGACATCCAGGTGCGGCAGTACCCGAGCATCGACCTGGCGCTCCAGGACCTGCGCAACGGCAACCTCGCGGGCGTGGTGGGGGATGGGCCGACGCTGCGCTACTTCCTCGCCCACGGCTTCGAGGGCCTGCGCGCCGCGGGCGGGCTGCTCACCGAGGAGCACTACGGCATCGCGCTGCGACCGGACGACACCGCGCTGCGCGAGGCGGTGGACGGCGCGCTCCAGCGGCTGCGCGACAACGGGAAGTTCGCCGCGCTGGAGGAGCGCTACTTCGGCGAGGCGGCGCAGAAGGCCCAGGCCGCGCGAGCGGAGGTGCCCTGGGGCAAGGTGGCGTGGCGGCTGGCCCAGGGGCTGGGACTGACGCTGGGGCTCACCCTGCTGGCGCTCGTGTCCGGACTGCCCCTGGGGCTGGCGGTGGCGCTGGGGCGGCGCGTGCGCTTCAGGCCGCTGTCGTGGCTGTGCGCGGCCTACGTCGAGGGGCTTCGTGGAACGCCGCTGCTGGTGCAGATCATCTTCATCTACTACGCGCTGCCGCAGCTGCTCGGCGTGGACCTGGCGCCGATGCTGGCGGCGGTGCTGGCGCTGACGCTCAACAGCGCGGCCTACGTCGCCGAAATCTTCCGGGCGGGCATCGCCTCGGTGGACCCGGGGCAGGAGGAGGCGGCGCGGGCGCTGGGCCTGAGCCGCGCGCAGGTCATGCGCCACGTCATCCTGCCGCAGGCGGTGCGCAACGTGCTGCCGCCGCTGACGAACGAGGGCATCGCCCTGCTCAAGGACTCCTCGCTGGTGTCCATCATCGGCATGGCGGAGCTGACGCGGGCGGGCCAGGAGCTGGCGAGCCAGCTGGCCGCGCCGCTCGCCGTCTGGCCGCTGGTGGCGCTGTTCTATCTCATGGCCACGCTGCCGCTGACGCGGCTGGCCTCGGCGCTGGAGAAGCGCCTCCACCGTCAGGCGTGAGGAAGGCCATGGCGCTCGTCGAGGTTCGCAATCTGCACAAGCGCTTCGGCGCGCTGGAGGTCCTCCAGGGCGTGGACCTCACGGTGCAGCCCGGAGAGGTGGTCGTCTTCGTCGGGCCCTCCGGCTGCGGCAAGTCCACGCTCCTGCGCTGCCTGTGCGGACTGGAGGTGCCGTCGGAGGGTGAGGTCGTGGTGGGCGGCACGCCCGTGCGCGATGACCCGCGCTCGCTCCAGGCGCTGCACCGCCGGGTGGGCATGGTGTTCCAGCGCTTCCACCTGTTCCCTCACTTGAGCGCGCTGGACAACGTGACGCTCGCGCCGCGCAGGGTGCTGGGGTTGTCGGACGCGGAGGCCGAGGCGCTCGGCCGCCGCATGCTGGCGATGGTGCACATGGACGCGCGCGCGGAGGCGTACCCGGCGCAGCTCTCCGGTGGACAGCAGCAGCGGGTGGCGATTGCGCGGGCGCTGGCGATGAAGCCGGAGCTGATGCTCTTCGACGAGCCGACGAGCGCGCTGGACCCGGAGCTGGTGGGGGAGGTGCTGGAGGTCATGCGCACGCTCGCGCGCGAGGGCATGACGATGTGCGTGGTGACGCACGAGATGGGCTTCGCGGCGGACGTCGCGCACCGCGTGCTATTCATGGACGCGGGGAAGGTGGTGGAGGAGGGCAGTCCTCAACAGGTATTGCGCGAGCCCCAGCACCCGCGCACCCGGGAGTTCCTCGCGCGCCTGCTTCAGCGCTGAGGGCGACGGGCCCGCCACCGCCACCCGAGGAGGCCCAGCAGGAGCACCCCGACGAGCGCACCCGTCGCGAGCAGCGGCAGGGAGGGCAGGGGGGCCTCGCGCGGCGGCGTCACCGTGAGCGAGGCGTCCCCCAGCACGACGAGCCCCGCCCAGGCCGCCGCGGGCAGCCCGTCGTCGATGGCGTCGAGCTGCGCACGCCTCAGGGCCGCGGAGCTGCTCAGGCCCTGGGCCAGGTATTGGTAGAAGCGCGCCACCAGGTCCGCGGCCTCGTCGTCGCGCAGCGGCCACAGGCTGGCCACCACCGCGCGCGAGCCCGCCTCGAAGAAGGCGCGTGACAGGCTGAGCACGCCCTCGCCCGGCAGCACCGCGCCGGAGGCGCTGCGACACGCCGACAGCACCACCAGCGCGCCCTGGAGGCCCAGCTCGGCGATTTCGCGCGGCTGGAGGATGCCATCCTCCTTCTCGCTGCCCGGGGCGAGCACCAGCGCCGAGCGCTCGGGGGCCTCGGCGTCGACGACGGCGTGCGCCGCCACGTGCAGCACCCTCACCCGTTCCAGGTCCGCGCTCTTGAGCGCGCGCTCGGAGGCCTCGGTGCCCGTGCGCAGGTCCGGGGTCACCTCCGTGCCTTGCAGGGCCTCCACCACCGCGCGGCCCTCGCGCCGGGCCTCGGGCAGCGCTCCGGCGCGCGCGGCCTCGGCGAACACCGTCATGCGCTCCTTCGCGACGACGCGCGCGTCCGACACGCGCACGCTCCGGTCCGGGTCCGCGAGCACCAGGGCTTCGCCTCCCGAGGGGCGCACGGAGGCCTGGCGCCAGTGACGCCACAGGCTGGCGGAGGGCACCAGGGACAGCTCGTAGCGCGAGACGAGCGGCGGCCCGTCCGCGTCCTGTCTCAGCGTGGCGAAGGGCAGGTCATGCAGCGGACCATCCGGCACCACCATCAAACGACGCACCCCGGCGGGCAGGTGCGCGAGCGCGGGGCCCAGCAGCTGGGTGTACAGGGCCGCCGCCGCGCCCGCCTCGGAGCCGTCGCGCCGCTCCAGCAGGCCGGAGAACAGCGCGATGGCCGGCGTCAGCAACGCCCGCTCGGGGATGCGGTGCGCGCGCGTCCCGCTCTTCGTCACCGCCAGCACCCACGCGCCGCCCGCGAAGCCGCCGCGCGTGTCCGTGTCGTCGCCCACCAGGAACGCCAGCAGGGCCTCGTCCTCGCCCAGCCCCTGCTCGATGCTCTCCAGTGACGCGAACTCCCGGGCGCCCTGGCGCGGCGCGGGACGCAAATCCCGCTCGATGCGCTCCAGCTCCTGGAGCTCGCGCAGCGCCGCCTCCCGCTGCTCCACGGTGCGCGTCGGCTCCAGCAGCTTGCGCTGCACCGCCGTCAGTCGCCCGCGCACCTCGTCGCGCTGGGCCTTGTGCTTCGGCGTCTCCTCCACGGCCGCGAGCGCGTGCGAGGCCGCGAGCGCGTCGAGCAGGCTCCGGGCCCGCATGCGCTCGCTCATGGCGAAGGCCCGGCTCAGGGCCTCGCGCGGGTCAATCAAGGCGGTCTTCCCCGTGGCGCCGCCCGCCTCCAGCGTCCACCCCGCCAGCCGGTGGTAGTCACTCGCCCAGCTGGCGAACAGCTCCGCCTGGATGAGGGCGTCGCTCTGCGAGGCCCGCAGGGACTCCACCGCGTCGAGGGCGCGCTCGGCGTGCTCCAGCGCCTTGGGGACCGGCTGCGTCAGGTACGCCACCTGCGCGCGCCCCCGCAGGGCCAGGGCGAGAATCAGCGGGTCCGGGACGCCGAGCGCCAGCTGGATGGACTCCTCCGAGTCCTGGATGGCGCCGACGGGGTCGACGTGGGCCCTGCGCTCCGCGCGAGTCCACAGGCACGAAACCTTCCGCTCGTCCGAGGCCAGCTCCTCCGCGATGCGCATGCACTGACGCAGCAGCTCCTCCGCCTCGCGCTGCTCCTCCGGGCTGTCGCCGAGCAGGTCGGCGATGAGCCGCAGCGCCTTCGCCTCCAACTGCTGGACGCCCGCGTTGCGCGCGGCGACCAGGGCCTCCCGGGCCATGCGCAGGGCCTGGGCCCGCGTCTCGGGCGCCCTGTCCCTGAGGTGCCTTCGCGTCATGAGGTTGGCGAGGGAGTGCCGCGCGCGCGCCTCGGAGAAGAGGTCGCGTGAGCTGCGCGCCACCTCCGCCAGCCGCACCGAGGCCTCGGTGGCCTCCTCCAGCCACCCCAGCCGCTCGCTGATGGAGTGGAGCAGCGTCAGGTATTGCTTCTGCAATCCCGGGGTGCCGTCGGGGAAGGTGAGCGGCTCGGCGCGCTTGAGCACGCGGACGGCGCGGCCCAGGTCGTGCTCCACGTCGTGCAGGTGGCTGGCCTCGACGATGAGCGCGCGGGCGAGCAGGTCGGGCTTGCCCGAGGCGCGCGCCACCTCTCCCACGCGGTGCGTCCAGGACAGGGCCTCTTCCGTGCGCCGCTGCTTCAGCGCGATGGAGCGCAGGTTGATGGACGCCAGCACCTCGCCCTCCGCGTCCTGTCGCTCGTGGAAGAGGTCCGCCGCGCGCAGATAGGCCGCTTCGGCGGCCTTGCGGTCCGACAGGAACTCCACGTGGCCGAGCACCAGGGCGAGCCACCCGTTCCCAGGGTGCTGCTCCCCCAGCGAAATCAGCGCCCGGCGCACGGCGTCCCGCGCCTGGGGGACCTGCGCGCATTCGTAGAAGCACATCACCGCCGCCTGCTCATCGGGACGGGCCGCGAAGCGCTCCTGGCAGTCGACGAGCGTGGGCGCGGGAGCCCGCTCATCCCGCGCGGCGGACGCGATGGCCGGGCACACCATGAGCAGCAACCCCACCACGAGGGTGAGGAGGTGCTCGGTGTCGCGCCGGGGCCGTCGCGTCGGACTCATCTCATCCTTACGGGGCCGCGCGGAACTGGGTGGGGGGCGGGTCATCGGGAACGCAGACGCGAACCGTGGTGGGGCCGTCGGGGCGGTCCGGCTCCGGCATGATGGGGACCAGCTCCCAGTGGCAGGTCTGCGGGTAGCTCCACCCCGTCGGGGAGCGTGGGTTCCAGCGCTCCACGGTGAGGATGGGCACGGAGAGCTGCGGCCCGGTCGTGGGCGCGAAGGCGCGTCCATACACGGGGCCACCCACCGAGGGGCGATAGAACAGCCGCATCGGCGCGTCCGGCCCCACCGTCCCCTGCGTCTGCGCCAGCACCGCGCCCGTGGTCGCATCGACGACCTGGAGCACCACGGACTGGGTCGCCCCCGTGCGCACCGCGTTCTCCACCACGGAGAACACCACCGTGTCGCCGCTCTCGCCGGCGATGGAGGGGGTCCTCCCGCTCGTGTACGTCGTCGCCTGTCCCCAGGCCTGCGTGGAGAGGCCGCCCGTCAGCGCCAGCGTCAGCAGTCCCGCGCGAATCCATCCTCGCATCGTCATCGCATGCTTCGTCTTCATGAGGTGTCCCCCTGCGTGATTCCCCACCATGATTTCACTCCACGCGGTTGACGAAGGTGGCGCTCCTCAGCACCTGACCCTCCGGCAACCGCGCCTCCACCTGCCACAGCAACTTCGTGCCCGACTTCAGCGGCGCGAGCACCGACTCCGGCACGCGGTACTCGCTCTGCTCCAGCGAGTCCGCGCGGTGCACCCAGCCCAGGTCCTCGGTGGACAGCCGCACCGACCAGCGCGTCCCCTCGGCTCCACCGCTCCAACGCAGGACACAGTCATTCCTTCGCAGCGGCGCGTCCTCGGGCACGCGCGAGACCAGCCCCGCGGTGTCATGGCCCCGCAGGTTCGGCGCGTCGGCGTCCTCCGGGAGCCTGACGGCCACCACCACCAGCACCAGCGCCGCGGTGGCCACCGCGCCCCACATGGGCCGGCTCCACGCGAAGCGGAACCGCCGCTCGTCGCGCGTCCTGCCGCCGCTCCGCCGGGCCCGGGAGCCCTGGCCGTCGTCCCGCTCGTCGGAGGAGGACCCGCGGGAGGCGCGGTTGAGCTCGTTCGCCAGTCGCCACGCCGCGGCCCAGGCGGGGTCGGCCGCCACGCGCTCCACCACGGCCCGGCGCTCCTCGGCCGGCAGCTCTCCGCTCACCGCGCGCCAGATGAGGTCCGGGTCCACGGGCGAGCCCGCGTCCTCGGATGCGTCCTCGCCTCGCACCACGGCGCGCAGGCGCTCGACGGTGGCCTCCTCGGGAACCACGGTGTCGTCGCGTCGGTGCTCGCTCACGGCTCGAATCCCTTCGCGGAGAGGCAGGCGCGCAGGCCGCTCAGTCCGCGGTAGACGAGGTTCTCGGTACGCTTCCCATCCCAACCCAACAGCTCCGCGGCCTCCGGGACGGTGTGGCCCTGCAGGTACAGTGTCACCGCCAGCCGTCGGTCCTGCACCAGCCGCTTGAGACAGTCGCGCACCGCGCGGGCAATCTGCGAGGAGCCCGCGGAGCGCTCCGGGTCACCCGAGGCCACCGGCGACTCGGGCAGCGACTCCACCTCCTCCAGCGCCACCTCCTTGCGCCGCTGCACCCCGCGCAGCTCGTCCACCAGCGCGGTGTACGCGACGCGGTACAGGTACGCGGGGGCCAGCTTCGAGCGCTCGGGCTCGCGCCGCTGCAGCTCCATGACGCGCATCATCGCCGTCTGCACCAGGTCGTCGCGCCGCTCGGCCAGGCGGGGAGGGCACACCCGCGCGACGGCGTGGGTCAAGTCCCTGCGGAGCTTCTCCAGCTCGTCATCGAGCAGAGCGCCCGCGGCCTGGGTCGGTCTCTGTCGTGGCTCCACGTGGACCATCCTCCGGGGAAAGCTCATGGTCATCGAAAGGCTCCTCCCGCGGCAAGCGTGACGGGGACTCGCGCCCGGCGGCGCCGCGCCACGGCGTGTCGTCGGCATCGCGTGCGGGCGTCACCGCGGGGACGGGGGATTTCCGAGCGGCGGAGGCGAAGGGCGACATCCTGATGCGATGACACGGGGAGCCTCTCGGAAGGGGGCGCCCGGTCGTCGTCATGACGGGCCGGGATGCGCACCTTCCCCCTGAACGAAACCCCCGCTTTTTTCCCCTCACCCGGGCGCTCGTTTTTCTGAACGGGCGCAGCGGAACCTTCCAAGGCCAGGGGCGGTTGCAATTTTTTCCGTTCCTGCGGGAACGAGGGGTGTGGAAGGGTGTGGAGACAGGGCGGATGGAGGCAGGTCGCCAGGTCGCTTTGCTGGCGGGCGCGGCGAGCGAGTGAACGTCCTGCCTTTCGGAGGTGTTGGCTGAGTCTTGCTCCCAGGGAGGTCGTCCTTGAGAAGGTTTCAGGAACGTTTGCCACTCGAGGCGCTGACATTCGATGACGCGCTGGTGTTGCTGGAAGTGGTGCAGGAGTTGTCCCATCTGAGGGAGCTGGAGGACGTGATGGCGCTGGTGCGCCGCGCGGCCCGACAGCTCAGTGGCGCGGACGGCGTCACGTTCGTGCTGCGCGAAGGGGACATGGTCCACTACGCGGACGAGGAGGCCATCGCGCCCTTGTGGAAGGGCCGGCGCTTCCCCATCCACGCGTGCATCTCCGGCTGGGCCATCCTCCACGGCGAGGCGGCGGTCATCGAGGACATCTACGCCGACGAGCGCATCCCGCATGACGTCTACCGCTCCACCTTCGTGAAGAGCCTGGTCATGGTGCCCGTGCGCCGCGCGGACCCGGTGGGCGCCATCGGCGCGTACTGGGCGGAGCGGCGCATGCCGGGCGCACGCGAGGTGGCGCTGCTCCAGGCGCTCGCGGACTCCGCCGCCGTCGCGGTGGACAACGGGCGGCTGTACGACGCGGAGCGCCGCGCGCGCAAGGCGGCGGAGTCGGAGACGCGCCTTCGCGGCGAGCTGCTGGCGATGGTGTCCCACGATTTGCGCAACCCGCTGGGCGTCATCACGATGACGACGTCGCTGCTCGCCCCGCTGCTGGCCCCGCTCAACGGGCGCGCGCGCCATCACCTGGACACGCTCAACCGCTCCTCGCTGCGCATGGAGCGGCTCATCCACGACCTGCTGGACTTCGCGGCCATCGAGGGCGGCGGCTTCCGCGTGAGCCAGGAGTCGATGGCGCTCTCGCGGCTGATGGAGCAGGCCTCCGAGCTGTCGCCCCTGGCGCAGGAGCGGGGCATCGGCCTGGAACTGCGCCACGACACGCGCGACGTGGACGTGTGGTGTGATCCAGACCGCATCCACCAGGTGTTCTCCAACCTGGTGGGCAACGCCGTGCGCTTCACGCCCGCGGGCGGGCGGATCACGGTGATGGCGGAGGTGCGTGAGAGCGTCGTCGAGGTGAGCGTGGAGGACACGGGCGCGGGCATCTCCCCGGAGCTGTTGCCCGTCCTGTTCGACCGGTTCCAGCGTCCGACGATGCGCGTGCCGGGCAGCGGCGTGGGCCTGGGGCTCTCCATCACCCGGGGCATCGTGGAGGCCCACGGCGGCACCGTCCGCGTGCGCAGTCAGCTGGGCCTGGGGACGACGTTCACCTTCTCGCTCCCCACGGGCGTGCCGGGTCAGTCCGGGCCGCGCTCGTAGCGCTCGTCGCTCACGCCGTGGAAGCCCAGGGCCCGCGCCAGCCGGATGGCCGCGCGGTTCTGGGGCCGGGTGAGCGCGACCAGCCGCTGCAGGCCGAGCGTGGTGAAGCCGAAGGTGATGAGCGCCCGTGAGGCCTCGTGCGCGTAGCCGTGTCCCCAGAACGCCGGGTCCAGCTCGCAGCCGTACTCCGCCTCGGTGTCCCCGGCGGACGCCTTGCGCACGCCGCAGGTGCCGATGACGCGGCCCTCCAGGGTGATGGCGAGCTGGTACTTCGCGCGGGGGACCTCGTGGGCCCACTGGACCAACATCTCCACGAAGGCGCGCACGTCGTCCGCGGTGGGCGGCGGGTGGCCGTGGTGCTCCAGGTAGGCGGGCTTGGATTGATACGCGAGGACGCTCGGGGTGTCCTCGCGCTGGAAGTCCCGGAGGACGAGCCGCTCGGTGCGCAGCTCCATGTCAGCTCTCCGCGTGGAAGCGCCGCGCGTGCTCGCGCCAGGCCTCGCGGGCCTCGTGCTGGCTCACCGACTGGAACTCGACGGACGTGCCGGCGCGCCGGGCCCCGAGCCGTCCCCAGTCCGCGCGGATGACGGTGGCGATGACGGGATAGCCGCCCGTGGTGGGGTGGTCCGGTCCGAGGATGATGGGCTCGCCCGACAGCGTCACCTGGATGGCGCCGCGCACCATGGGGCGTGAGGTCCTCGCGCCCTCATCGCCGTGCGCGAGCGCGGGCCCCTGCAGCCGCATGCCCACGCGGTCGCTCGCGCTGGACACCGTGAAGGTGCCGCCCAGCAGCGAGGCCGCCATCAGCGAATCGAAGTGGCGCGTGTCGGGGCCCAGCGTCAGGCGGATGGGGCCCGACTCCTCCCACGGGCCGTCCACGGGCATCGCGAGCGAGAGCGCGTCTCCCACGGGCAGGGAGTCCCCCGGGCGCAGCATCCGCCCCTCGTGTCCTCCCAAGCGCGCCACCAGCAGCGTGCCCCGGCCTCCGAGCACCACCGGCACGTCCACGCCGCCGGCCACCGCGAGGTAGCTGACGCTGGCGCGCTCGGACGCGGGGACGCGGAGGACCTCGCCTTCATCGAGGGCGTGGGGTGGCTGGCCATCGACGGAGACGCGCAACGGCGCCCCACGCGCGCGCAGCTCCAGCGCGCCCAGGCACTCCAGCGCGGCGGCGTCCCAGCGGTTGCCCACCGCGCGGTTGGCGCGTGCCAGCAGCTCCGGCACCATCGCCCCGCCGGGAGGGACGCCATGGTGCATCTGTCCGGGCCTGCCGCCGTCCTGCACGGTGGCGGGGGCCCGCATCGCCGTGATGTCCAACCAGCCCGCCATCAGTCCACCCGCTCGAAGCGCACCCTGTCACCGAGTTGCAGTACCGCGCCCCGGTCCGGGTGGAAGGCCGTGAAGTCCAGCGCCGTGCCAATCAGGTTCCAGCCGCCGGGGGACGCGAACGGGTACACGCCCGTGCGGCCTCCGGCGATGCCCACCGCGAGCGCCGGCACGCGCGTGCGCGGCGTGGGCAGCCGGGGCACGACGATTCTGGGGTCCAGCTCGCCCAGGTACGCGAAGCCGGGCAGGAAGCCCACGCAGCGCACCGTGTACTCGCGCGCGGTGTGCAGCCGGGCCACGGCGTCGACACAGAGGCCAGTCCGCTCGGAGACCTTCTCCAGGTCAGGGCCGTCGTAGCGCACGCGCAGCGTGACGAGCGTGGTGGCCTGCGTGGCCACCGGCTCCCTCAGCAGTCGGGCGAGGGCCAGGCGAGGCTCCGCGGGCGGCCTGTCGGGGTCGAAGTACACGCACGCGTGCTCCTCGGTGACGACGGCGTCCACCACGCCTTCGAGCGCATGCAGCACGTCGCGCGCGGCGCGCCGCTCGATGCCCGCGGGGAGCACGAGGCGCAGCGCGCCGTCGCCGAGGGACTCCAGGGGCAGGGCGAGGGCCTCCAGCGTCGTGCGCACCTCGCGGGCCAGCTCCACCGCGCCGGGCGTGTCGCCGTGGACGCAGACGGTGTCGACGCCGCCGCCCGTCACCAGCCGCACGGTGTTCTCGCGGGCCTTGGCCAGGTCGGTGAGCACGGCGCCGGGCTGGCCGCGCGGAATCAGGGAGCCATCCGGGAGGGTGCCGCGGTCGGCGAAGCCCTCGCGCGCGTGGCCCAGGCCGGCGTCGGTCGCCGCGTCCGCGAGCGCGCCCGTGGGAGGGCCGATGAGGGTGACGCCGGTGCCCAGCGCCTCGACGATGCCGTCCACCACGGCGCGGGCGAGCGCGGGGGAGGCATTGGCCGCGTGGTAGAGCGCGCCGTGGGGCTTGGCGTAGCCGACGGGGAGGCGCTCCTCGCGGGCGAGGCGGGCGAGACGGGCGCACTGGTGGGCCACTTGCTGGCGGAGCACCTGGGGTGTCACGTCGAGGGCGCGGCGGCCGAAGCCTTCCCGGTCCTCGTAGGACGGGTGCGCGCAGGCGCGGGTGCCATGCCGTGCGCACAGGGCGAGCGCGCGGCGCATGGACGCATCGTCGCCCGCGTGGGCACCGCAGGCGATGTTGGCCACGTGGGCGAGCGCGTAGAGCCGCTCATCCTCGTCGGGCAGCTCACCCAGGTCGATGTTGAGGAGGCACTCCGTCATGCGTCCACGCTATGCGAGCCGCGTCCTGGACGCAGCCCTCTGTCCGAGGCGCGGAGCGAGGATTCGGAAGATTACACACGCCACCCCGGGGCAGGGGCCGGATGGCACCGGGGTGGCGCGTGCCCCGGTGTTGTCGAAAGACACCCCGAGGAACTTCCAACCCAGATACGTGGGGGATGGCTTTCTCGGGTCATTTCGCGCGAATTATGCCGCGCGGGTGGCACGCGGGGCGCGAGGCGGCTTCGCCGTGTGTCGCGGTGGGCTCAGTGGGCGGCGGGAGCCAGCGTCGCGGGGCCACCGGATTTCACCCAGCGGACCAGGGCCAGCGCCGTGCGCTCGTCGAGCAGGTCCGCGTACGTGGGCATGGGGGTGCCGGGCTGGAACTGCTCCGGGTTGCGCACCCAGCGCACCAGCTCCGCATCCGAGCGGCGGGACGCGCGGGCAATCTGCTCGTGGTAGCGGGCGCCGGGGGCATGGCAGCCCGCGCAGCCCAACTGCGTGAAGAGCTTGAGCGCGTCCACCTTCGGAGCCGCGGGCCGGGGCTTGCGGGGCACGGGGCTCGAGGTCACCGGCGTGGCTGCGGGAGACGCCGTGCCCGCCACGGTGGTGGCCGAGCCCTTCGTCGTCGAGCTCCCAGCGGTGTTCGAGGCCACCGGGGTGGCCGAGCCGTGAGGCGTCGAGCCCCCAGTGGTCTTCGAGCCTGCCGTGGTGGTCGAGCCGTGAGTCTCCGTGCCTGCCACGGTGGTTGCCGAGCCCTGCGGCATTGTGCTCCCAGCGGTGTTCGAGGCCACGGTGGTGGCCGAGCCGTGAGCAGGTGCGTTCGCCGCGTGGTGAGCGGCCGAGGCGTGAGGGGTGGTGGCCTCGCCGTTGTGGGGCTGCGGGGAGTGAGGTGTCGTGCCCGCGACGGCTCCAGTCGTCGACGCAGGAGACGCCGTGCCCGTCCCGGTCGTGGTGGCAGACGCAGCCTCCGCCACGGTCGTTGACTCGGAGCCGTCATCACCCTCCGCGCCGTCATCGAGCTTCGTCACCCACGTGGGGCGTACGGACGTGGCGGTGAGGCGCGGGCGGGCGCCATCCACATTGTTCTTCTTGAGCGGCACCGAGCGCAGATAGTCATAGAGCGCCTGCGCCTCCACCGCGTCCATTCCGCGGAAGCGGGGCATGGGTGAGCGCAGCGCGGACCCGTCCGGCGCGATGCCGTCCTTCACCGCGCGGGTGAAGTCCTCCAGCGTCCAGTGCGCGAGCCCCGTGCCGTGGAAGGTGATGTTGCTCGACTCGACGTCCTGTCCCTCGGGGTCCTTGAAGGACATGCCGCCGGAGAAGACATCGTCGCCCTCCGTCTTGCGCGGGCTGAAGCCCGGCGTATGACAGGACGCGCAATCATAGACGTCATGCGCCATGTAGCGGCCGTACTCCAGCGTGGCCGCCTTCTCCGGCACGGGGATGCCCAGCGGCGGACGGGGGATGGGCTCGTTGCCGGTGATGATGCGGAAGCCCAGCCCTCCGATGAAGCTGAACTCGGAGCGGGGCGCGGGCGTCGGGTCCGGCGTGAAGAGCGGATGTCCCGAGCGCAGGAACCCGAGCACCGCCGCCAGGTCCTTGTCCCCCATCCCGTAGCTGGGCATCACCATCAGCCGTCCGTCCCGGCTCACCGCGTAGCGGATGACGCGCGCCAGCTCCTCGTCCGTCGCGGAGCCGATGCCCGCCGTGGGATGGGACGTCAGGTTGGACGCGTGGAACTTCCCCATGTACGACGGCAGCTCGTGCAGGGGCGCGCCGGAGGCCGTCTCGTTGTCACCGCCGCGGTGACACGACTCGCAGCTCGCGTGGAAGATGGCGGCGCCGCGCGCGATTGCCGCGGGCGAGGTGTCCGCCTGGAGCTTGGGGTAGGGCGCCTTGACGGTGCCGGCACATCCGGCCAGCAACACGCTCGCCAACACCATGCTCCTCACGACACCGCGGACCTCGCGTCGCATGTGCTGCCCTCTCTCCTGGAACCGGGGCCCGATGTTTATCCCATCCACCCACCGTCCCGGGAGGGGGGCTCCTGCTCGCGGGTGAACGGGCAGCTCCTTGGTGTGTCAACGTCACCCGCCCGGCTGGCCGGGCTCCTGGCTAGACTCGCGGCCCATGACGCGCCCTCTCGAGTCCTACCGTGCCCTGTTCCCCGTGCTGCAGGAGCAGCTCTATTTCAACCACGCGGGAGTGGCCCCCACCAGCCTGCGCGCCGCCGAGGCCGTGCGCGGGTGGATGGAGGACCTGGTCCACCATGGCATCCAACACGAGCGGGGCTGGGAGGCCCACTGCGAGCGCATCCGCGCCCTGGCCGCCCGCCTCCTGAACGCCGAGCCGGGCGAGATGGCCTTCGTGCGCAACACCAGCCATGGCCTGGGGCTCGTCGCGGAGGGGCTCGACTGGAAGCCCGGGGACGAGGTGGCCGTGGCCACGTCGCTGGAGTACCCCTCCAACGTCTATCCCTGGCAGCACCTGGCGGACCGGGGCGTGGTGGTGCGCGAGATTCAAGCGCCGTCCGGTGGTGTCACGGTGGAGGCGGTGGCCCAGGCGCTCACCCCGCGCACGAAGCTGGTGGCGGTGTCCTCCGTGCAGTTCGCCACCGGCGTGCGCACGGACCTGGAGGCGGTGGGCGCGCTGTGTGAGAAGGCCGGCGTCCTGTTCTGCGTGGACGCCATCCAGAGCGTCGGCTGTGTGCCGGTGGACGTGAAGAGGTGTCGCATCCACTTCCTCAGCGCGGACAGCCACAAGTGGATGCTCGGCATCTCCGGCATCGGCGTGCTGTACGTGGCGAAGGAGGTGCTGCCCCGCGTGCGCCCCGTGCTCGTGGGCTGGCGCAGCACCACGGACGCGTGGAACTTCAACCGCACCCACTTCGAGCTGCGCCCGGACGCGGGCAAGTTCGAGGAGGGCAGCGCCGCGTACCCCGGCCTCTACGCGCTGGGCGCCGCGCTGGAGCTGCTCCAGGAGGTGGGGGTGGAGAACATCGAGGCGCGAATCACGGAGCTGCTCGCGCGTCTGGAGAAGGGCCTCGTCGAGCTGGGCTGCGAGGTGGGGCCCACGCCCGGGCTGCGCGCGGGCATCCTCACCTTCCTGCCGCCGGGGGCCAACGTGCGGGCGCTCGGCGCGTACCTGTCCGAGCACCACGTCGCCCACTCCGTGCGCCGGGGCCGCATCCGCCTGTCCCCCCACTTCTACAACCTGCCGTCGGAGATGGACCGGCTGGTGGAGCTGGTGAGGGGCTTCGGCGGCTGAACCCGCGCCTACTGCTGCGCGGGGAAGAGCGTCTCGATGGAGAGGTAGCGCTCGCCGGTGTCGTAGCAGAAGCACAGCACGCGGCTGCCGTCGGGCATCTCGCCCAGCTTCTGATTCACGGCGGCCAGCGCGGCGCCGGAGGAGATGCCCACGAAGATGCCCTCCTCGCGCGCGGAGCGGCGGGCGAACTCGGCGGCGTCGTCCTCGTTCACCTGGATGGTGCCGTCGAGGACGTTGGTGTGCAGGTTCGCCGGGATGAAGCCCGCGCCGATGCCCTGGATGGGGTGGGGGCCGGGCTGGCCGCCGCTGATGACGGGCGACTTGGTGGGCTCCACCGCGAACACCTTCAGCTTGGGCCAGTGCTGCTTGAGCACCTCGGCGCAGCCGGTGATGTGGCCGCCCGTGCCCACGCCGGTAATCAGGTAGTCGAGCCCGTCCGGGAAGTCCTTCAGGATTTCCTGCGCGGTGGTGCGCTTGTGCACCTCGATGTTGGCCTCGTTCTCGAACTGCTGGGGCATCCACGCGTCGGGCACCTGCTCCACGAGCTCCTTGGCGCGGGCGATGGCGCCCTTCATGCCCTGGGCGCGCGGGGTGAGCTCGAACGTGGCGCCGTAGGCGGACATCAGGCGGCGGCGCTCGATGCTCATCGAGTCCGGCATCACCAGCACCAGCTTGTAGCCCTTCACCGCGGCCACCATGGCCAGGCCGATGCCGGTGTTGCCGCTGGTGGGCTCGATGATGATGCTGTTCTTCTTGAGGATGCCGCGCTTCTCCGCGTCTTCAATCATGGACAGCGCGATGCGGTCCTTGATGCTGCCGCCGGGGTTGGCGCGCTCGAGCTTCATGTGGACCGTGACGCGAGACGGAAACAGCCGGTTGATACGCACGTGCGGCGTGTTGCCGATGGTCTCCAGGATGTTGTTCGCCTTCATGTCGGGCCTCGTCGGGGGCTGCGCGGTGTGGGTGCTTCGGGAGCGTTCAGATGTGGAACTCGATGGCGTCCATGGCGCCGTCGGCCCCACGGGGTCGAATCTCGCTGCGGCGGGTGACGACCGAGTTCTGGGGGATGCTCTGGGTGAGCCAGGCGTTGCCGGCGACGATGCTGCCGCGTCCCACCACCGTCTCCCCGCCGAGGATGGTGGCGTTGGCGTACACCACCACGTCGTCCTCGAGCGTGGGGTGGCGCTTCTTGTCGGCCAGGGCCTTCTCCACCATGAGCGCGCCCAGCGTGACGCCCTGGTAGACGGTGACGTTGTTTCCGATGAGCGTCGTCTCGCCGATGACCACGCCCGTGCCGTGGTCGATGACGAACCTGCGGCCGATGGTGGCGCCCGGGTGGATGTCCACGCCGGTGCGCTGGTGCGCGTGCTCGGTGAGCAGGCGCGGCAGCAGCGGGAAGCCGAGCGTGTGCAGCGCGTTGGCCACGCGGAAGATGGCGATGGCGAGGAAGCCCGGGTACGTGAGGATGACCTCGTCCACGGAGCGCGCGGCGGGGTCGGCCTCGAAGATGGCCTGAGAGTCCTGTCGCAGCCAGTCGTAGAGTTCCGGCAGCCGCTCCATGAAGCGGGTGGGGATGCTGGCGTTGATGTCGGGGTAGAGCGGGGCGAGCGTCTCGCGCAGGCGGTGGAGGCTGGCCTCCACGGTGGTGACGTCCCGGCGCACGGCGGCGGCGGTACACTCCAGGCGCTCGGCGAAGTGGGGGAACAGCAGTCCGAGCACCTGTCCGACGAACTCGGGAGCCGCCCGCCGCACGTCCGGGGGGAAGCAGTGGCGCTGTCGGGCCTCCAGCAGCGCGGCGACCAGCCTGGCGTTTGTGTCTTCCATGAACCTCCCCCTTTTAATGCGGTGCGTGGTGAGCGCGCATCAGGGGAACGCCCGATTCGGCCGTGGGGAGGAGGCCAGTGGACAGGGGCGCCGCCCCGGCTGGTCCCCGGGCGGGGGGCTGGGGGGCCTTGGCGCCTGGAAGGGCCGGGGGTTACCCAGGGGGATGCCAGAAGGGAACATCATCCACCGGGTGGCGCGGGTCCATGGCCGCTGGCTGTCGGGCCGGCGCTTCACGGCGGACTCCCCGCAGGGTCGCTTCGAGGACGGGGCGCGCGGGGTGTCCGGGCGGGTGCTCCAGGCGGTGGAGGCGCACGGCAAGCACCTCTTCTATCGCTTCGAGGGCGAGGTGCGGCTGCACGTGCACCTGGGGTTGTTCGGGAACATCCGCCACTTCCGGAGCGAGGCGCCTGCACCGTCCCCCGCCTGTCGGCTGCGGCTGTCTTCGCCCCACGCGACGCTGCACCTGTCCGGCCCGCAGGCCTGTGAGCTGTTGACGGCGGAGGACGAGGCGACGCTGCGCGCGAGGCTCGGAGAGGACCCGCTGCGCGCGGAGTCGTCACTCGAGCGGGCGCGCGAGAAGCTGTGTCGTGGGCGGATGCCGCTGGCGCTCGCGCTGTTGGACCAGGAGCGGCTGTCCGGCGTGGGCAACATCCTGCGGGCGGAGGCGCTGTTCCTGGCGAGGCTTCCTCCGTTGTTGCCAGCGGGTGCGCTGAGCGAGGCGGACTTCGCGAGGCTGTGGGACGTGCTCCAGCGGCTCCTGTCGGATGCGTCGCGGGATGGGCACATCGTCACGCCGGGCGCGCCGCGGGTGCCGGAGTGTGTGGCGGGGAAGAAGCGCGCGGAGCGCTTCTGTGTGTATGGCCGAGAGGGACAGCCCTGTCCGCGCTGTGGCGCGAAGGTGCGGAGGCGGGAGCTGGCGGCGCGCGGGTTGTTCTTCTGCGCGGAGTGCCAGGGTGTCGACGCGGTGCCTCGACCTCGGGTCGCGAAGAAGAAGGCTCGCGCGGTCCAGGAGAAGCGACGCGACGCGCGGCGCGAGGTGAAGAAGCGGACCGCCCGCTCGACGGCCCGGTGAGGTGCCGCGCGATTTCCGCGCAACGATGGGGAGTGTGCACGGGGGGACGGTGATGCTTGCCCACCGTGGCTGACGGCGTGACGATGCCGGCATGAGCCCACTGCCTTCCTCGTACGTGCATGGCACCAGTTCCACTCCGCTGCTCGGAGAGACGCTCGGGCAGAACCTGCGGCGGACGGTGGAGCGGTACCCGGAGGGCGAGGCGCTCGTGGTCGTCTCCCAGGGCTACAGGGCGACGTACCGTGAGCTGTGGGACACCACGACGCAGGTGGCGAAGGGCCTGTTGGCGATGGGCGTGGAGAAGGGGGACCGGGTGGGGCTCTGGTCTCCCAATCGCTTCGAGTGGGTGGTGACGCAGTACGCGACGGCGCGCATCGGCGCCATCCTGGTCAACCTGAACCCGGCGTACCGGACGGCGGAGCTGGAGTACTCGCTCAACCAGTCGGGCACCAGCGTGCTCCTGCTGTCCAAGGGCTTCCGGCAGACGGACTACAAGTCGATGCTGGAGGAGGTGCGTCCACGCTGTCCCGAGCTGCGCGTGGCGCTGGTGCTAGACGAGGACTGGGAGTTGCTCCTGTCCAACGCGAAGCACGTGAGCGGGCACACGCTGGAGGCGCGCGAGGCGTCGCTCCAGTTCGATGACCCCATCAACATCCAGTACACGTCCGGGACGACGGGCTTCCCCAAGGGCGCCACGCTGTCGCACCACAACGTGCTCAACAACGGGTACTTCATCGGCGAGGCGCTGAAGTACGGCCCGGCGGACCGGGTGTGCATCCCCGTGCCGTTCTACCACTGCTTCGGCATGGTGATTGGCAACCTGGCCTGCACGTCGCATGGCTCCACGATGGTGATTCCGGGGGAGGCCTTCGAGCCGCTGGCGGTGCTGCAGGCGGTGCAGGCGGAGAGGTGCACGTCGCTGTACGGCGTGCCCACGATGTTCATCGCGGAGCTGGACCACCCGCGCTTCGGCGAGTTCGACTTCTCCACGCTGCGCACCGGAGTCATGGCGGGCTCGCCGTGTCCGGTGGAGGTGATGAAGCAGGTGCAGTCGAAGATGAACATGCGCGAGGTGACCATCTGCTACGGGATGACGGAGACGTCGCCGGTGTCCACGCAGAGCTCGCTGGATGACCCGCTGGACAAGCGCGTGTCGACGGTGGGGCGCGTGCATCCGCACCTGGAGGTGAAGGTCGTCCACGCGGAGACGGGCGAGGTGGTGCCGCGCGGGACGGCGGGGGAGCTGTGCACGCGGGGGTACAGCGTGATGCTGGGGTATTGGGCGAACGAGGAGGCCACGGCGAAGGCGGTGGACCGCGCGGGGTGGATGCACACGGGGGACCTGGCGACGATGGACGCGGACGGCTACGTGCGCATCGTCGGGCGCATCAAGGACCTCATCATCCGGGGCGGGGAGAACATCTCGCCGCGCGAGGTGGAGGAGTTCCTGCACACGCATCCGGGCGTGAGCGAGGCGCAGGTCATCGGCGTGCCGAGCGTGAAGTACGGCGAGGAGGTGATGGCCTGGGTGAAGGCGAAGCCGGGCGTGTCGCTCACGACGGAGGAGCTGACGAAGCACTGCACCGGGCGCATCGCGAGCTTCAAGATTCCGCGCTACTGGAAGCTCGTGGATGCGTTCCCGATGACGGTGACGGGCAAGGTGCAGAAGTTCAGGATGCGCGAGGTCTCCGTCGCCGAGCTGGGGCTGCAGACGGCGGCGGACATCAAGACCGCCTGAGCGGCGCGGGCTCACCGACGGCGGGACGAAGGCTTCGCCTTGCGCGCGGTGGAGGCCTTCTTCGCGGCGGGCTTCCTGGCGGGAGCCTTCTTCGCCGGACTGCTGGTGGCTTTCCGAGGCGCAGGGGCCTTCTTGGCCGGAGCAGCGGTGGCCTTGCGTGGAGCGGCTGCCTTCTTCGCGGGCTCCGCTGGAGTCTTCTTCGCGGCCGCCTTCTTCTTCGGCGCCTTCTTCAGCGCGGCCCGGGTCGCCGCGTCGACGCCGCGACGGGCCCAGGGCAGCAGCGCGTAGGCGTCATCGCTGGCGTCGGCGGGCGGCGTCCAATAGCTCATCTCGATGCGCTGGCCCCCGCCTTCCCAGACGAAGGGACGGCAGCCCGCGGCCTGGAACTCCGGTCGGGAGATTTCGTCCGTCTTCAAGTAGAGCTGGCCGTCGCCGATGAGGCCGAACATCCGCCCGCCGAAGTACAAACCCCACCCACCGAACATCCGCCGGGCCTGCACCGGTCCGAGCTTCTCCAACAACTCGACCGTGTACTCCACGAAGCTGTCCACTCGCGCCATGGGCGTGAGGCTTTACCAACTTCTGGAACGGTGCGGTACAGGCGTAGCGTGATGACGGGGTGGAGGCCTTTTCCGGCTACGGGCGCGAGCTGGCTGCGGACGGCTCAGTCGCGGGAACTTCCCTGACCAGGATGCCAGTGTCGCCCAGGGAGCGGAGCACCTCCACGAAGCGCTCGCTCACGACAGTCATCGTGGGGTCCCAACGAAATCGGAAGAGGTCCAGGGAAGACGAGTTCTCGATGGGGTCGAGCCACCAGACCTTCGGCGCTTCTGCCAGGCGTTGGACTCCGCAGACGGTGCAGGGGGCCCCTGGAGGAGCCACGCCACACTCCGGCGCGAAGCTGCCCCCGGACTGGAGCTCGAGCTCGAACAGCGGTGGCACATCACGCGCTGCTGTCATGGCTGTCGGAATCGGGGTGATGCCGCGCAGTCCCGCTGCGAGCAATCGCTCGATGCCCTCGGGCTGGGCGAAGAGACGCCAGGGCATGTCCATCGCAACGGGGGGCGGGCGTCCTCGGACCTTTCCTACCAGTGGCCCCATTCCCATTCCCGAGCGCGGGACTGCTCTTGCTGGCAGGAGCGGCAGGATGCGGTCCTGAAGAGGCGCGTACTCGTCCCAAGGGGTGAATCTCGCCTTCCGGTACTGCCGTTCTTCGGGCAGACCGGACAGGTCGACGCTCGGGTAGTCGATTCCGAGCGCAGGCCCCGCATGGCACTGAGGACACTCCGTCCCTGGCAGTGCCCACCGGCGCTTCGCGTTGAGACTCCAACGCCATCGCGTATCATCCAGGTCGAAGGTGGGGGCCAGGCTGAAGTAGCGCATCAGTCCTCGGCAATCCGCATGTTGGCGGTGAGCTGCTGCCAGTACGTCATCGGCATCCCAACGAGACGATAGCGCTGGACCATGAGCCCTCCAAAGTCGAAGAGCCGCTGCCGCACCTCCGCCGGCCTTGGCCCGCCCTCCAGATTGGCCTCTCGCTCCACCTGCGTGATGTACTGGAGCCAGTCCGCGTTCCACGGGGCACCATGCCCACCACCATGGATCTCCTTGTGCCGCTTCACGTCGATGGCCAGGACGTACTCGTGGATGTTGATTTGGCGAGACGCGAAGTAGTCCGCGAAGGCCCTGGGGAAGATGTGGTGCTTCTCTTTCGTGGCCTGCTCCCACTCCTTTCTCGCCTTCCGGAGCTCCTTTTGACTCGGTAGCTCCTGGGGTCGCTCCTTCCGGAAGACGAGCACGGGCTCGCGGCCCGGCAACACCTGTGACGCGCCCCAGTACCGCTGCGGCGAGTTGCCTACGCCTGCCATCGGTGCGGCGGGGGCGCCCGTGCGGAATGCCACCGCAGCGGATGCGACGTCCTCGCACCGGTAGAGCCCACACGCGCCGTCTTCACACGCGATGGTGACGCATCCCTCATCCCCGTCGTCTTCCGCCGCCTCGCGGCAGTCCTCCGCGGATTCCTCCTTGAGCGAAAGCTCGAAAGCCCCCGCGTGGACGGCAGGTGCCGACGCACAGCTGGCGAGCAGGAGCAGCAGCACAACCCACCACTCACGCTTCGTCATGGATGTCCCCCCGGACATGGTGTTCTCCCTGCTTGGTTTGTTAGCGGAAGGTCGCCACCAGCGGGTTGTGGTCCGACGTGTCGCCCACGTCGATGACCTCCGCGGAGACCAGTCGCTCCGCCATGCGCGGCGAGGCGAAGACATAGTCCGTGCGGTAGTCGATGGTGACGCCGCCCCGGTTGCGCCGCGCCGTCACCCAGCGTGTCGACGCGGCCCGCGTCGGCAGCGTGTCCACCCAGCCGTAGTCCTCGATGTCGTCGATGACGTCGAAGCGCGGAGGATGGCCGTACTTGTCCGTGCCCGCCCGCCGCAGCCGGTCCTCCAGGTCCACCGGATACGGGTCCCTGCGCGACAGCGAGTTGAGGTCACCGACCAACAGGTATTGCCCCTCGCGGAACCGGGACGCGTCCAGCAGCGAGCGCAGATACCGCGCCTCCACGTAGCGCAGCTTCTCGTGATGCGCGTCGAAGTGCGTGCCGAACAGCGTCACCGGGCCATTGGCCTCCAGCTCGCACTCGACGATGCAGTGACCCAGGAAGTGCCGGTCATTGTGGATGCGCAGCGAGCGCAGGGGAGGGCGGCTCACCACCGCGACGTGGTAGCACCGCCCGCTGGGCCGAGAGCGTGACTGTCCCAGCACCAGGTGCGCCTCGTCCTGCGGCACGTCCAGCGCCTCGGCCACCCGACGCAGCCTCCCGCCGTCGTCCCAGCCCAGGCACTCCTGGAGCACCAGCACGTCCGGTGCGTTCCGGGCGAGGAAGGTGACGATGTCGTCGAACCGCTCCTCGCCTCCCTGCAACACGTTGAACGTCATCACCTTCAGCGGCATGAATCTCCTCTCTCGCCCAAAGGACGCTTGGAGGGTCTCGCCAAGCTACCGCACCCGCGGGCCCGGGGCCGCTCCCGTGCGCTTGCCCCCTCCCCATGGCTCGGGCATCGCTCGCACGCTCTCCACGATGAACGACTTGAGCTCCCGCGCCGCCGCGGTGAGGTAGCCCTCGCCCCGATGCACGAGCGCCACCTGTCGCTTCAGCCCGCTCTTCGCGAGCGGCACCACGTCGAAGCCGCGCGACTGGTGGTCTCTCGCCATCAGCTCCGGGATGAGCGCCACGCCCAGGCCGCGCTCCACCATGCGCCGCATCGCCTCCGCGTTGTCCGTCTCCAGCGCGAGCTTCGGCGTCACCCCGCGCGCCTCGCACTCGGCCTCCAGCGCCCGCGTTCCGCTCATGCTGGGGATGACCACCCACGTCTCCTCCACCACGTCCGCCAGTGCCAGCGGCCGGGTGACCTTCGTGAGCCGATGCCCACGCGGCACCGCCAGCACCAGCACCTCCTCCCACAGCTTCTGCGCCACCAGGTCCGTGTGCCGCACCGGCAACGACACGATGGCCAGGTCCAGGACGCCTCGGACCACGTTGTCCTCGAGGGCCGTGCTCATGCCCTCGCTGAGCCGGGGGCGCACCTCCGGGAATCTCCGCGCGAACGTCGGAATGATGTCCGGCAGCAGGTACGCGCCCACCGTGTGCAACGTCCCCAGCGACACGGGACCGCGAGGTGTGCCCGACAGTCGCTCCAGTTCGGATGTGCCCGCGGCCAGTGCATCCAGGGCGCGCCGGGCATGGGGCAGGAAGCGCTCACCCGCGTCGGTGAGGACGGCCCCAGCGGGCGTGCGGACGAGCAGCCGCGTGCCCAGCTCCGCCTCGAGCGCCTGGAGCTGCCGGGACAGTCCGGACTGGGACAAGCCCAGGCCCTTGGCCGCCGGGGAGAGGCGCCCCTCTTGTGCCACTCGGAGAAAGGCCTGGAGCTGGTCTCGGTTCATGCGGATTACGCAAGAACTCTATGCGGAAGTTGCGATTTCCGCATGGCAAGCCCCCGGTTACACGTTCGGCATGGATGGAAGCGGTGTGTCGGTAGAGCCGGTGCCCTCCGCTCGGCCCGGGGTGGCGAGGCGGACGGCCACCGGGGCGGTGCTGCTGGCCCTGGTGGTCAGCGCCTTCGAGGGCACGGTCGTGACCAGCGCCATGCCCACCATCACCCGCGAGCTGGGCGGCCAGCACCTCTACTCGTGGGTCTTCTCCGCGTTCCTCTTCGCCTCCACCGTCGGCGTGCTCATCTCCGGAAAGCTCGCGGACCGGCTCGGCCGCAAGCCCGTCTTCTTCGCCGGCATGGGGTTGTTCCTCGTCGGCTCCGCGCTGTGCGGGCTCGCCGACTCCGTGCACGCGCTCATCGCCTTCCGGGTGCTGCAGGGGCTCGGCGCCGGCGCGCTGCAGCCCACCACGCTCACCATCAGCGCGGACCTCTACACGCTGCGCGAGCGCGCCGCCGTGCAGGGCCTGTTCACCGGCGCCTGGGGCGCGGGCAACGCGGTGGGGCCGCTCATCGGCGGCTGGCTGGTGATGCAGGCGTCGTGGCGGTGGGTGTTCCTGGTGAACGTCCCCGTGGGCCTGTTCGCCGCGCTGCTCCTGTATCTCTCCTACCGGGACCCGCCGCGTCGCACGGACGTGAAGCTGGACCGCTGGGGGCCCGTGCTCGCGGGCACCTCCGCCGCGATGCTCCTGTTCTCACTGGAGCCCGGGCACGCGGAGCTGCGCTGGCTGTGCCTGCTGGGCGCGGTGGTGCTGGGCGCGGGGCTGGTGTTCCAGCAGCGCAAATCCCTCGCGCCCCTCCTGCCGATGGAGCTGGTGAAGGACCGCACGGTGCTCAGCGGTGTCGCGGGAGGCATCGCCGGCGGCGCGCTGCTCTACAGCATGGCCGCGTGGGTGCCCTTGTGGATGACGGAGCAGGGCGGACAGACGCCCATCGTCGCCGGGCTGACGCTGCTGCCCATGTTGCTGGGATGGTCCGTGGGTTCGACGTTCGGTGTGAAGCTGCTGGTGCGCGGCGGCATGCGACTGAGCGCCGGCGTGGGCTTCGCGGTGGCCGCGACGGGCGCGGGGCTGCTCGCGCTGACGGCCGCGTATGGCTGGGGCACGTACGCGGCGCTCGCCTCGCTCGCGGTGCTGGGCATGGGGCTGGGCCCCGCGGCGAGCACGTCGCTCATCGGCCCGCAGTCGCGCGCGCCCTGGCACCACCGGGGCATCGTCACCAGCAGCCTCTACGCGACGCGCCTGTTGGGCGGCTCGCTCACGGTGGCCGCGCTGGCGCTGGCACGAGGCCACTTCGCCCTGCAGTTCGCCATCGCGGGCGCGCTGGCGGGAGTCGTCGCCCTGGGGCTCGCGGTGGCCGCTCCCGGCAAAGCCTCGAACGAGTCCTGAGCCTCAGCACGACTCCTTGAGCGCGAACGGCCACAGCTTCGCGAGCGCCGAGCGTAACTCCGTCGCGCTGGCGTAGCGGTCCTCGGGGCGCTTCTCCAACAGCTTCAGCACCACCCGCTCGAACGGCCTCGGCAGGTTCGGCCGCAGCGTCGTCAGCGGCACCGGCACCTGCTGCACATGCAGGAACATCAACGGCACCGGGTCCGGGTGACGGAACGGCAGCTGCCCCGTGAGCAGCTCATACGCCACGATGCCCAGCGCATACAGGTCCGTCGTGGACGACACGGGGGGACTGCCCATCACCTGCTCGGGCGCCATGTACTCGGGAGTCCCCAGCACCGTCCCCTGCGCCGTCGTCCCGGCCACATGCGCGCTCTTCGCCAGGCCGAAGTCCATCAGCTTCAACACCCCACCGCGCGTGATGAAGAGGTTCGCCGGCTTCACATCCCGATGCAGCACCCCCCGTCCATGCGCATGCTCCAGCGCGACGGCCGCGTGCGTGAGCCACCGCAGCGCCTCCGCGAGCGTGGGGCGTCGCTCCATCATCCGCTGGCGCAAATCCATCCCGTCCAACAACTCCACCGTGAGGAAGTGCCGCTCCCCATCCATCCCCACGTCGAAGACGCGCAGGATGTTCACGTGCTCCAGCGCCCGAGCGTGCTCCACCTCCTGCCGGAACCTCGCCACCGTCGCCGCGTCCGCGTGCGGCGTCGCAAGCACCTTGAGCGCCACGCGGTGCCGCTCGAGCAGGTCGTGCGCCTCGTACACCGTGGAGCTCCCACCCGCGCCCAGCCAGCGCTCCACGCGGTAGCGCTGGGCCACCACCTGCCCCGGCACCAGCCCCCGCACCAGCGCCGCGGGGAGCGGCGCGGGCGTGGGGATTCCCTGGAGCAGCGTCCCGTGCGGGGACACGGGCGTCGCCGCGCGCAGCGTCTCGCCCAATGACACCGGGGGCGGAGGCGTTGTCGGCGCGGGACCCCACGACAGCTCGGGGGCGGGGGGCGGCGTCGTGCCCCCCGTCACCTTCGTCTCCTGCACGCCGCCGAGGTACACCACACCCCCGGCGTCATCTTCCGTCGAGCCCACCGCTCCTCCCTCGGTGTCCGTTGGCCCGTGCCGCGGCTCAGGGGTCCAGCAGCGAGATGTGCGAGGGGGCTCCCGCGCCCTCGATGTCCAGGTGCGGCGTGGGCAGGTTGTACTCCGCCGCCGCGCTGGTGGCCTCCACCATGATGGGGCCGGCGATCTCCGGCGGCTCACCCTTGCACAGCACATCCACCACGTGCTCCACCGTCCACTTGCCCAGGCGGTTCACCACCAGCCGGTTGCCCTCGAACGTCGACGTGTCCGACAGCTCGTCACTGGCCCCCAGCTTCACGTCCACCGACTCGCCCAGATACCCCCGCGCGAGCGCCAGCACCCGGTCCACCACCGAGTTCCACGCCTGGATGTGCGTCTTGTCCTGGGCCTCGTCCATGATGTCCAGGCCCACCTGCAGCCGCTCCATCCGCTCCAGGAACTGCTGCACCAGCGGCCCCCGGATGACGCGCCCGTGCTGCGGCGCGATGATTTCGACCGCCGGCGTGAGCTTGCGGATGGTGGCCACCGTGCGCGCCAGCGCCGCGTTCACCGGCATGTAGATTTGATGGAACGCGCGGATGCCCGCCCAGTCGGACTCGTCCGCGTACAGTCCCTTCGCGTTGGCGTCCGTGAGCCCGCCGAACAAGTCTCCGGTGAAGAGCACGCGCGTCTGCGGGTCGTAGAGCATCACCGCGCCCCGGAAGTGACAGAAGGGCGAGGGCACCGGCAACAGCTTGTGCCCGGTGGGGACGCTCAGCCCCTGCGTGAACTTCTCGGTGGCGATGAAGCGGTTGCGCGGCAGGTTCTGGTGGACGATGAGCCGCCAGGTGTCCTCCGAGCAGAGGATGCCGGCGCGAGGCGCATAGCGCGCGGAGATGATGCTCGCCGACGAGCCCACGTCCGGGTCCTGGTGGTTGATGAACAGGGCCGACAACCGCTCCATCCCTCCGATGAGCGACGTCACCTTGGTGTGGATGGTGGAGAAGTCGCTGCTCGAGCCCGGGTCGATGAGGAGGTTGAACTCCGAGGCCCGCTGCGTCTTCGCGTCCGTCCCCCGGAAGCGTCTCAGATAGGGGTTGGCGTAGAAGATGTTGCCCGGCTCCCGCTTGCCCACCCAGAACGTCTCGGGAGCAATCTCCACGGGGACGATTCGCAGGTCGTTGCTCAAGACCGAGGCGGGATGGTCGCTGCTGCTCATGACACGGAGTTCCTTCACGGTGAGGTGATGGCTCCTCCCCGTAGCAAGGCGTGCGCCGAGGCCCGTCCTCCCTCGGAGAGCGAGGCGCCAGCCACCCCGACGCCGTGCATTTCCTGCGCGCTCGCAAGCAGGCGCGCAGGTCCTGCGGGCCCGGGGCTCACTTCCGGTGGGGGCAGGCGGGCTCGACACGGAGGCTGCGAGCCCACGTGGGCGCATGGCACACTGCCGGGGTCCTTCGCACCCACCTCTCCATGCCAGACGCCTCGTTCCTCTCCGCCTGGGGGCTCCCGGGCCTCTTCTTCGTCGCGATGCTCGCGGGCTCGGTGGTGCCGGTGCCCTCCGAGGCGCTGCTCGCCGCGCTCATCTATGGCGGCGCTCCGCCGATGCTCGCCACGGGCGTGGCCACGGTGGGCAATGTGCTGGGCGCGGTGTCGCTCTACCTGTTGGGGCTGTGGGTGGCGCGCGGCGGAGGCGGGGCGCTGGGGCGCTGGTATGCGCGCCGTCGTGAGAAGGAGGGCCCTCGCATGGAGCGCGTCGAGGCGAAGCTGCGCACCTGGGGCGCGCCCGCGCTCGTGATGTCGTGGATGCCCATCGTTGGCGACGCGTTCGTCATCGCCGGCGGCATGGTGGGCGTCAGGCCCCTGCCGTTCGTCGTGTTCGTCACGCTGGGCAAGGGCCTGCGTTACGCGTTCGTCGCCCTGTCCACCGCCGCTGCCCTGTAGGGCGACGTCTCGTCATGTTTCAATCGTGTTTCGCCGACTTTTCAGTGGGTCCCGGAAGGTAAGTTGAGGCCGTGGTTCCAGGCGAAGCCTGTCTGGGCCACCCGTTCAGCATTCGTTGCCGACCCTCAACCGCTCCCACTGGCGGGAGCAGGACTGGACCTCGTGCGAAACACCCTCGCAGTCTCGACGCGCGCGCTGTCGTCATGGCGCCACTGGCTCATGGTGTTGTTCCTGGGACTCGCCGCCTGCGGTGGTGAGGCGCCCCTGTCGGACGCGCCCTCGGAGGAGACGTCGCTCGGTGAGCGCCAGGACTCGCTGGCCAACGTGCGCCTGCGGCTGATGGCGGCGAACCTCTCCAGTGGCAACGGGCAGGACTACGACCCGGGCCACGGCCTGCGCATCTTCCAGGGCACGGACGCGGACATCGTGATGATTCAGGAGTTCAACTACAAGACGGACTCCGCCGCCGACATCCGCGGCTTCGTGGACACGGCCTTCGGACCGGGCTTCTCGTACTACCGCGAGTCCGGCGCGCAGATTCCCAATGGCATCATCAGCCGCTACCCCATCATCGCCTCGGGCGAGTGGGACGACCCGCAGGTCAGCAATCGCGACTTCGCCTGGGCGCGCATCGACATCCCCGGGCCGAAGGACTTGTGGGCGGTGAGCGTGCACCTGCTGACGGCGAACGCCAGCACGCGCAACACGGAGGCGGTGAGCCTGGTCAGCCGCATCCAGGCCAACATCCCCGCGGGGGACTACCTGGTGATTGGCGGTGACCTGAACACGGGCAGCCGCTCCGAGTCGTGCTTCGGCACCCTGTCGCAGGTGGTCAGCACCGCGAGCCCGTACCCGGCGGACCGCAACGGCAACACCAACACCAACGCGGGTCGCAACAGCCCTTATGACCACGTGCTGGTGGACGGTGACCTGCGGCCGTACCAGACGGCGGTGGTCATCGGCGGCAGCTCGTTCGCGAACGGGCTGGTGGTGGACACGCGCGTGTACTCGCCCATCGGCGAGATTTCCCCGGCGCTCTCGGGCGACAGCGGCGCGTCCGGCATGCAGCACATGGGCGTCATCAAGGACTTCCTCATCCCCGGGGACGCGGCGTCCTCCAGCCTGACGGTGACGTCGCCCAACGGCGGTGAGAGCTGGACGGCGGGCAGCGCACGCTCCATCGCCTGGACGTCCTCGGGTGTGTCGAGCGTGCGGGTGGAGTACACGCTGAACGGGAGCACGTGGACCACACTGTCGTCGAGCACGTCGGCCTCGGCGGGGAGCCTCGCCTGGACGCTGCCCACCACGGCGAGCACCACGGCGCGCGTGCGGGTGACGGACACGTCGAACTCCAGCATCACGGACACCAGTGACGCGGCCTTCTCCATCGCCACGGGCGGCGGTGGGGGGACGGGGACGCTCCTCATCAACGAGGTGCTGGTGAACGAGGCGGGCTCGGACGTGAATGGCGAGTTCGTGGAGCTGGTGAACACGGGCACGGCGGCGCTGAGCATCGCGGGGTGGACGGTGTCCGATGCTGCGAGCGTGCGGCACACGTTCCCCAGCGGGACGACGGTGCCGGCGGGCGGCGTCATCGTGGTGTTCGGTGGTGCGGCGGGCATCCCCTCGGGCACGCCCAACGCGGTGGGGGCGTCCACGGGCACGCTGGGCCTGTCCAACAGCGGTGACACCGTGACGGTGAAGAACGCGTCCGGCACCGTGGTGGACACGGCGGTGCTGTCCTCGGCGATGTCGGGCACGGACGGTGTCTCCGCGAACCGCAGCCCGGATTTAGGCTCGGCCGCCACCTTCGTGCTGCACACCAGCCTGTCTGGCCTGACGTCCTCGCCGGGCCGGCGCGCGAGCGGCGCGGCGTTCTGAGGCGGTTCCGCGCCCCCTCTGCACATCGAGGGGGCGCGGCTCGGTCAGCGGTACAACCGGATGTCGCAGACTTGCGACCCGTTCGTGAGGCCGGGGAAGTTGCCCGCCACATAGAACCGGATGTAGCGCGCCGTCAGGCCGCCGCCGGTGCGGTTCGTGTAATCCTTCACGAGTGTCTGGTTCGGCGCGTATGACAGCAAGCCGCTGTCATGCATGCTCCAGGTGCTCCCGTTGTGGCTGGTGCCCATGTACCAGCTCGGTGGGTTCTCGCTCCCGAACAGCACCTCCATCCGCTTGACGAGGTGCTCCCGTCCCAGGTCGATGTAGACGGACTGCTCGTTGCCGTCGCTCGTCCACCAGCACGAGCCGAGGTCCGAGTCTGTCACCGTGTGCGCCGCGCCGGAGTTGCTGGTCGCGTTGCCGGACGTCGCGGGAATCTTGAGCTGGAGCTCGGGCGAGACGAAGAAGGGCAGGGTGACGCCGAAGTGGCCGGGGTCGGCGCGATCCACCACCTTGAGGGTCACGTTCGAGCCGCCCCAGCCCCCCGTATAGAAGCTCCAGTACGCGTACCTGTTGGGGACAGTCGACTCACCCACCTTGGTCCACGTCGCGCCGTTGTCACGCGAGGCGTAGTAGTCCACGGCCAGCGGCGTCGGATGGGTCCAGGCGAGAGAGATGTTGACCCCGTCGAGAGGCGGGGTGGACAGGGTCGGCTGCCGGACGTCCAGGCCGTTGCTCACCGTCAGCGTGACGGCATTGGAGACGACCTCCGGCTGATACGGGTCCACGACGCGCCACTGCGACGTCGTCGGAAGTATCGAGGGGTCCAGCGGGATGAAGTGGTTGGTGACGGTCCCCACCGTCTGCCAGCCATTGAATCCCGTACCAGTGCGTGCGCGCTGGAGCACCACCGTGTCGCCTCCGCCGTTGACGAAAATCACGGGCACCGTCTGGCGATGGTTGACCGGGGACTCGAAGGAGATGGTGGGCTTGGCGACGGGGTTCTGCACCCAGATGGGCGCCAGGGTCACCTCGGCGTTCTCCCACTGCTGGTTGAGCGTGACGACGTAGATGGACTCGTAGGGCGTGAGCGAGAAGACCTGCTTCAGGTCGATGAGGTTCGGGTCGGTGTAGGTGATTTCCTTGATGGGCGTGTCGGGCTGGAAGGGGCTGAAGACCTTGAGGGTCGTCCAGTTGTTGCCGCCGCCGGTGCCGTCCTTGGTCGTGCCCCAGACGGTGAAGTCGAGCCGCCGCTCGGCCGGGGCCAGCGAGAACTCGGAGCCCATGGTCCGCCCGTTGACCATGAAGAAGCCGGACGCGGGCGGCAGCGCCGTGCGGTACACCCAGCGGTTGCGCAGCGCCCTCAGGAAGTTGCCGTAGTCGAACCACTCGCCCGGGGGCAGGACGATTCCGGTGCGACCCTGGGCGGTGTCGCGGCCATGAATCTTCTCACGGGGGACGCCCGGCTCGTCGATGTAGGGCCACACCCAGGCACCGGTCGAGTACTTGAGGGTGAAGGGGACGCCGAGCTGCTCGCGGGTCGCGGCGTGGGAGTCCGTGTTGGCGGCGGGCGCCACGCGGAAGCCGCGGCGCAAGAGCTCGAAGTACCGGTCGTTGTACTCGGCCAGCTCCACCGCGTCGCGCACGTTGCGGCGGCGGTCCGGCTCGGTGGGGAGCGCGAAGAAGACGTCCTCGTTCGGGTGGTTGAGCTGGACGTGGGTGCTCTGGAGCGGGTCGGTCGAGTAGTGGTTGAGGATTTCGTGGTGCCAGTTCCAGAGGCTGTTCGAGTTGAACCGGATGCGGCGGTTGAAGGTGTTGAAGTGGTGCTCGGGGTCGGAGCCCAGATGGCTCTCCATGCCCCCGAGCGTCAGCATCTCGGGCTGCCCGTTCGCGTCCTGCTCCAGGCTCACCTGCCCGACGGGGTCGTCCTCGTCATAGGAGTTGTCCCAGGACGAGGTGTGGTTGCTGGTCCCGAAGAAGTCGTAGCCATGGCGGAAGGCGGAGAGCAGGACCTCGTCGCGCCGGATTTGTGGCGTGAAGTTGAGGCTCACGCCCCCCATCTCCGAGTGACCCCGGGGGTGGCTGTGCAAATCCCCCACGAAGGTCTGCCAGCCGCCGCCCAGCTCCGTGGCGATGCGGTTGCGATACCGGCTCTCGCGAACGGCGGGGAGCGGATAGCGGTCAATGGAGATGACGTTGGTGGTGTCACCCGCGAGGCCCGGGCTCGCGGACAGGACGGTGGCCAACATCATCCAGGGACTGCGACTGCCACGACGGGACATGGGGACTTCCTCTGTCAGCAAAGGGGGGCGCGGGCCTCGAAGGGCCCTGCGCGGCTGACAAAGGGACTACGGAGGGACGCGACGAACCTGGTCGTCGCACCGTGTCTCAGTGGCTCTCGCCCGGAGACGTGAGCGCCCCTGCCGGGTCCGAGGCCCGCGCGGTGTGCGTGCCTCCATCCTGGGGGCCGGGCGTCGGCGGGCTCGCGGGCGTCGGGTGATTGCGGCCGTAGTCGCGCTCGTGGATGCGCACCAGCGCCAGGAAGAAGGCGACGATGAGCGGGCCCAGGAGCAGGCCCACCGTGCCGAACGCGGCCAGGCCGCCCAGCAGCGAGAAGAAGACGATGGCGCCGTGCTGGTGCATGCCGCGCTTGGCGAGCAGCGGCTTGACGATGTTGTCCACCAGCCCCACCACCACCGTGCCCCAGATGACCAGGAACAGCGCCGCCCATGGATGCCCGCTGAAGAACATCAGCGCCGCGGCGGCCAGCACGACGATGGCCGCGCCCACCGCGGGAATCAGCGCCATGAAGAAGGCCACGCCCGCGAAGAACAGCGGCGCGGGCACCTGGACGATGAGGAACCCCACGAGCGCGGCGAAGGCCTGCACGCCCGCCGTCACCACCGACGACAGCAGCACCGCGCCGGACACGCTGCGGAACTCGCGCATGATCTCCAGCGCCTCGCCGCGCCTGAGCGGCGATACGCTCTCTATCCAGTGCACCAGCGCCCGCCCGTCCGTGAGGAAGAAGAACAGGGCGATGAGCATCATCACCGTCTGGAAGGCGATGGAGCCCGTGGCCGCCACCGCCCCCGTCACCGCGCGCGCCGCCGTCCCTCCCTGGTTGCTCACCTGCTCCTGGATGGTCTGGTCCAGCTGCTGCTCCTCCAGGGGCAGCCGCTCCATCAGGCTCTCGGCGCCCTTGCGCACGGGGCCCGGCAGCTTCTGCACCAGCCCCTCCACGCCCTCCTGCTGCACCGTCTTGGTGATGAACTGCGCGCCGGAGGACACCTCCGCCACCACGAACGCGGTGAGCCCACCCAGGGGCAACAGCAGCGCGAGGATGACCGCCGTGCAGAGGATGCCCGCCGAGATGTTCTTGCGCCCCCGCAGCTTGCGCGTCAGCCGGACGTGCAGCCCGTAGAAGGCGCCCGCGAGCACCGCCGCCAGGAAGATGCCCTTGGCGAAGGGCTTGATGACCAGCGCCAGCAGCAACAGGGACAGCAGGATGAGGCCGGTGAACACACGCCGGGCGGTCTGCTCGGAAGCCATGCCCGTGAAGCTAGGGCTGGTTCCGTGGGAGGGAAGGGGGAGGCGGCCCCCCAGGTCGGTTGCCTGCTCCACGAGCAAGAAGACTTGGGCCCGGGCCCCGGGCGGCTAGAGTGCCCCGCCATGCCGGCATTCGAATCGAGTCAGTTCACCCCGTGGCTGCTCCAGGCGCTGTGCGCCGCCTTCCTCGCCATCCTCTTCCTCCAGTCCGGACTGGACAAGGTCATCGACTGGAAGGGCAACCTGGGCTGGCTCACCGGCCACTTCGCCAAGAGCCCCCTGAAGGGCATGGTGCCGTTGATGCTCGGCGTCATCACGCTGCTGGAGCTGGCGGCCGGCGCCCTCAGCGGCGCGGGGCTCGTCTCGCTCATCGCCACGGGCAGCCCGGCACTGGCCTTCTTCGGCGCGCTGTTGTCCGCCGTGTCGCTGGTGTGCCTCTTCTTCGGCCAGCGCCTGGCCAAGGACTACGCGGGCGCGGGCGGGCTGGTGCCGTACTTCCTGCTGTCGCTCGCGGCCATCTACTTCACGCGCATGCGCTGAAGGCCCCGCGTCACATCACCTTGCGCGTGGGCACCAGGGCGTTGGCGGACAACAGTCCGGCCACCAGGGCCACCGCCACCATCAGCATGTTGAAGGCGGTGTCGACGCCCGCCACCACGTCGCGCTCGAGCAGCGAGGACAGGCTGCGGAAGCCCACGCTGCCGGGCACCAGCAGCATCAGCCCGGGCACGACGACGGTGACGGAGGGCTTGTTGCGAAGCCGCGCCAGCACGTTGCCCGCGATGCCCAGCGCGAGCGCTCCCACGAAGGCGCCCAGCTGCGGCCCCAGGAACTCCGAGCCCAGGCGGGCCCCGAAGAACGCGAACGTGCCCGCGGCGGCAATCCAGCCCCAGTCCCGCGGCCGCGCGCGGAACAGCACGCCGATGGCGACGCCCGCGATGAGCAGCGCCACGGCCTGGGTCCAGGAGGGCAGCGAGGGCGGCGGCGGGGCGACGGGGGGCGGCAGCAGCACGGACAGCTTGCTGCCCAGCGCGACGCCGAAGCCCAGCTGGAGGAACACCACCGCGGCGCCCGTGAGGCGCGAGGTGCCGGAGATGAGGTGGCGCGTGGCCAGCTCGTTGAGGGCCACCGTCAGCGTCAGGCCCGGCAGCAGGACGATGAGGCCCGCCAGGGTGGCGACCTGGATGGACAGCGGGCCGATGACGCTCGCGGCCAGCACGGCGAGCGCGGAGGAGAGGATGGCGCCCACGGGCTCGAGCACGCGGGCGGTGGTGGGCTGGCGCTGCGTCACCTCACTGAGGATTCCGATGAGCAGGCTGCTCACCGTGGCCACCGCCATCTCCTTCAGTCCTCCGCCGAACAGACGGGCGCCAGCTCCTCCGGCGAGCGCCCAGCAGAGAATCTGGAGCACGGGCCCGAAGCGCGGAGGGCGGGCGAGGATGGCCTCCACGCGCAGCGCGCCCTCGGCGGGCGTGAGGCGTGAGTGGATGACGTCATCGGCCAGGACGTCGAGCTGCGTGAGGCGCTCCAGGTCCATGTCCCCGGGCTCCACGCGGATGAGGCTGGTGCGCAGCGCCTCGGGCGGGCCGAAGGACGCGAAGAGGGACGTGGGGGTGGAGAAGAAGCGGCCCTCCAGGCCCAGGCGCTCGGACACGCGCTTCATCAGCCCCTCCAGGCGGTGCGGGGGGGTGCCGTAGCGGTGCAGCGCCTCGGCCAGTCTCAGGGTAAAGGCGACGGACGGCCCTGGCGGTGGCGGGTGATGTTGGAGCGAAGCGGCGATTTCAGGAGGGACAGCCACACGCGGCGCAATGGCAGAGCCGCCCGGGTGGAGTCAAATGGCGGCACCGTGACGTCCGCCTGTCCGCCATGCGCGCGCGGGAAGCACGGCTGATGGGGTCTCCAAAGAAGACAAGGGATGTCGGGGTGGTGCAGGAAGGAGGCGAGAGCATGGCGCGCAAGAGCAGGACGCCCAGGTGGCTGGAAGCGGCGCGGAAGCGGGACGCGGGGGCGATGGCGGATGGGCGCTCGGACTGGCTGGCGCGGGCGCTGGGGCGCGCCGGGGTGATGCCTCGGGCGGAGGCGGAGGTGGCGATTCGCGCGGGGCGGGTGGAGGTGGACGGGCGGGTGGTGACGGAGCCCTTCGCGCCGGTGGGGCCGGAGCAGACGGTGCGGGTCGATGGGCACGAGCACACGCTGACGTCCGTGACGCGGGTGTTGATGTTCCACAAGCCCGCGGGCCCGGTGGTGCACGGCACGGACCCGGAGGGCGTGGGCACTGTGTTCGAGCGCCTGCAGGCGGTGCTGCCCGAGTCCCTGCGGGGCTACGAGTGGCTCGCCGTGGGGCGCCTGGACCGGGACACCACGGGGCTGTTGCTCTTCACCAATGACGAGCGCTTCGTGCGCCACGGCACGGCGCCGGAGACTCATCTGCCCAAGCGCTACGTGGCGCGAGTGGAGGGGCTGCCTGTCGAGTCCGCGCTCCAGCGACTGCGGGACGGCGTGGAGTTGGAGGACGGGCTCACGCGTCCGGCCCGGGCCGAATCAAGGGCTCCGGACGTGGTGGAGCTGACGCTGACGGAGGGACGGCACCACCAGGTGAAGCGGATGCTGGCGGCGGTGGGGCACCCGGTGCTCAGGCTCCATCGCGAGGCGGTGGGCGCCGTGGTGCTGGACGTGGCCGAGGGTGGATGGCGGGAGCTGCGGGAGCCGGAGGTCTCCGAGGCGCTGGGGTTCGGCGCTCAGGTGGAATCCGACGAGTCACCGCATCGTGAGTGATTGGCAGGTCTCCAGCGCGGCCCGCGCGAGGTTCCGGTTCTGGCTCGAGAACGTGCAGAGGAACGCGGGGCTGGTCGGGGACGCGGAGTACATGCAGTCCGCCTGATAGGGATACTGGGTGTCCTTGGGCGTCTCCGTCCAGAGGCAGTTCTCGCCCACGCGTTCGACGCGCGCCGTGGCGTCGGTGAGTCGGTAGCCACTCTCGATGCTCTTCAGGCTCTGGAAGAACTGGGGAATGTAGAGGCCGAGTCCCCGGACGTTGGCGAGTTGCACGTCGAGCTTGGACAGGCCCGGCGCGGTGGCGGGCAGGGTCAGCTTCACCTTGACCCCTTCAGTCCCGGGGTCCTCCAGGACGTAGCTCGCCTGGAAGGGTGAGACCACGTCCAGCGTGAGGGCCGTCTTCACGCCGAACGAGGCGATGTCCGAGGCGGGGATGGTGAGCCGGGTGCGCTTCGCGGGGGGCTGCTCTGTCACGGGGGGCTTCTTCTGCGCGGGGCGCTTCGGCCTGGCGGAGGCCCTCACGGGCGCTGGCGACTCGGCGGACGCATCCCAGGCGCACAGGAGCATGACGAGGGCGGAGCCCTAGAGGAGCGGCGAGGTCATGGCGCGAGCCTTCCATGTCCTATCGAGGACGGGCGCCGAAATGTGATTGCACCGCTTGGAGCACGGCGGGCTCTCGTGGGTTGTTGAAGTGGCGTCCCCCGGGGACGACGATGACCTCTGCGCCCAGGTGCTCCTCCCAGAGTTGTCGATTGCGACGCCAGTCGGAGGTGAACGGGTCGCTGTCGGAGAGCACGACGACGGCGCGGCCCAGCGCGGCGCGCACGCGGGCGAAGTCGATGGGCGTGTCGAGCCAGGGGCGCAGCGAGGCCCACGTCTTGTCCACCTCGAACCAACCGGAGACGAACACGGCCCCCTCCACCCGGTGTCCCTCGGGCATCGAGGCGAGATAGCGGAGGATGGTCTGACAGCCCACGCTGTGACCCAGGAACACGGTGGATGGCGGAGGCACCGGGCCGAGCGTGCGCGTGAGCGTGGACACCCAGCCGTCGATGGTCGGCGTGGCGGGCTCGGGCATGTCCAGCGTGAGGATGTCGTCGAAGGGCGCGGGAGGCTCGCGCAGCTTCTCCTCGAGCCATGGGTAGAAGTCGGTGTTCGGACGTCCGGCCCAGCGGTGCACGACGACGAGGGTGCGGCTCATGGGGCCGCAGTCTGCCTCAGTCCTCGCGTGATGCCATCGCCAGGATGTGCTCCCGGAGCCGTGCCGCGAGTGACAGGCTCTCGGGCAGCGCGTGGCCCAGGAGGCTCGGTACTCCGGTGGCCAGCACCGCGGCGTTGGTGAAGACGCAGGCTCGCGCCTCCGCGAGCCGCGCGAGGGGAAGCGACTGCTCCACGATGGGGACTCCATCGATGGAACCCGAATCGAGGAGCACCGCGCGGATGACACCGGGGAGGCACGGCGCGTCGAGCGGCGGTGTGACGAGCGCGCCATCCAAGAGGACGAAGAGGTTCGCGGTGGGCAGCTCGCACGCGTGAGCCAGCTCGTTGGCCAGCACGGGGAGCTGTTGCATCCGTGAGAACTGCCGGAAGTACGACAGGCCCTTGTGGTTCGGAGACGTCTCCGCGTGACGATAGGCGCCGTGCTCCACCGCGAGGATGGCGCGTCCTTCGTGCTGGAGTCGCTCGGCGTCGGGAGCGTGGGGCCGGAGGGTGAGCAGGAGGTGCCCATCGCTCGCGGACAGCTTGCCGATGCCATGGAAGCGGGGGCCGAGCAGCGGGTCCGCGGCGAGGCAGTGTCGCAAGGTGTCCCGAACGGAGGCGGGTTCGAGCAGCTGGGGAGATGGCGCGCGGACGGTGTCCGTGTGCGCCGCGAGGCTCGCGGCGAGTCGACGCAGATGACGGGACAGGAAGAGGGGAGAACCGTCCTCGATGCGGAAGGTGGTGAAGAAGCCCGCGCCGAAGAAGAAGCCCTGCGCGAAGTCGTGCAGGCGCAGGTCCTCCCAGCGCTTCACCTCTCCATTCACCGCCACGGTGGAGAACATGCGATGGCTCCGTCAGCGCCGAGCCGCCAGGAAGTTGGCGAGCAGTCGTGGCCCGTGGGTGGTGAGGAAGGACTCGGGATGGAACTGCACGCCCTCCAGCGCGGGCAGCGCCTTGTGCCGCATGCCCATGATGAGCCCCTCGTGCCAGGCCGTCACCTCGAGGCAGTCGGGCAGGCCCTCCCGCTCCACCACGAGCGAGTGATAGCGCGCGGCGACGAAGGGCTGTGGGAGTCCATGGAACACACCCTGGTTCTCGTGCTGGACCTCGGCGGTCTTCCCATGCACGGGGACGGGAGCGCGGACCACCTTCGCGCCGAAGACCTGTCCCAGACACTGGTGGCCCAGGCACACGCCGAGCAGGGGGACACGTCCTCCGAAGGCGCGGATGACCTCGAGCGAGACGCCCGCGTCCTCGGGAGTCCCGGGGCCGGGGGAGATGACGATGCGCTCGGGTTGGAGGGCCTCGATGTCGCGCACGGTGACGGTGTCGTTGCGCACCACCTTCAGCTTCGCGCCCTGCGCGCCGAGCGCCTGGACGAGGTTGAAGGTGAACGAGTCGAAGTTGTCGATGAGGAGGATCATCGCGTGGCTCCGCTCGCGCGCAGGGCGAGGAGCTGTGAGCGCGCCTTGTTCAGCGTCTCCTTGAACTCCTGGCGAGGCTGCGAGTCATGCACGATGCCCCCGCCGACCTGGGCATAGGCGCGGCCGTTCTTCACGAGCAGGGTGCGGATGACGATGTTCAGGTCCAGGTCGCCGCTGAAGGACACGTAGCCGAGCGACCCCGTGTAGAGGCCGCGAGCGTGCGGCTCCAGCTCGGTGATGAGCTGCATGGTGCGAATCTTGGGGACGCCGGTAATGGTCCCGCCGGGGAAGAGCGCGCCCACCACGTCGAGCGGCTCGGTGTCGGGCGTGAGCTGTCCCGTCACCTCGGATTCGATGTGGAGGACGTGGGCGTACTCGACGATCTCCATCAGCTTCGTCACCACGACGGTGCCGTAGGCGCAGACGCGGCCGAGGTCATTGCGCTCCAGGTCCACGAGCATGGCGTGCTCGGCGCGCTCCTTCTCGCTGGTGCGCAGCTCCTGGACGAAGCGGGCTTCTTCCTCGGGCGTGCCGCGGCGGCGGGTGCCGGCGATGGGGCGGGTGACGGCGCGCCCGTGCTCGACGCGGACCAGTCGCTCGGGGGAGGCGCTCACGACGTGGAAGCCGTCTCCTTCGAGGTAGCTGGCGAAGTGGACGGGGTTGGTGGCGGACAGGGTCTCGTAGAGCGCGAGGGGCTCGCCGGGGAAGTCGACCTCGAGTCGCTGCGAGAGGTTGACCTGATACGTGTCTCCGGCCCGGATGTACTCGCGCACGCGCTCCACCGCGTCCAGGTAGTCCTGCTGCGTGAAGTTGGAGCGTGGCTCCGCGAGGGGCGCAGCGGGAGCGGGAGGCGCGGGAGGCGGGGTGGGCGTGGCCTGGCGCACGAGGGATTCGAGCGCGTCCAGGCGTCGCTGACAGTCCTCCCAATCCGAGCCGGTGGCGATGGCGAGGAGGTGTCCTTCGAGGTGGTCCACCGTGAGGAAGGTGTCCACGAAGGACAGGGCGATGTCCGGCAGCGCCAGGTCATCGCGAGGGTGGACGGGGAGCTTCTCGAAGTAGTGGTTGGCCTCGTAGGCGAAGAAGCCGACGGCGCCGCCGAGGAAGAGCGGGAGCCCTTCGACGCGGGGGCCGCGCCACTGGCGGAACAGGGCTCGCAGCGTGTCCAGCGGGGCACCCGGCTGGGGCACATCGTCGATGAAGCACCGTGGGCCCTTGGCGACGAAGCGCAGGAAGGGGCTCGCGCCGAGGAAGGAGTAGCGCCCCTCTTCACTGACGCGGGTGGACTCGAGGAGGAACCGGTGGTGCGAGGGGAGGGCGCGCAGCAGGTCCACGGGCCGCGGCGCACCGATGTCCCACCGTCGATACACGGGGACCTGGTTGAAGCCCTGGGCCACGAGCGCCTCGAAGCGCTCGCGGTCCAACGGTGGCGGAAGCGGCCGGGTGCTCATTCCGGGGGCTTCCTAGCAGGAAGTCCCGGAACGGGCATCCGGCGGTGGTTCAGGAGGTTCCGGTGCTCTGGGGGCCACCCGCCTGTGCCTCGCGCGACTTGCGCGCGTACAGGAGGATTTCGTCCTCGGAGAGCTGGTTCGTGCTGATGGCCGAGCGGTCCGCCTTGAGTTGCTGGACCTTGCCCTCGCGCAGGACGTGGAACTGGCCGGCCTTCTGTCCTGGGAGCTTGGCGTCGGCGTCGACGCGCGCCTCGGTGAACATGGGCTGGAGCTTCCGGAGGGCGTTGTCCTCCTTCACCCGGCCCACGCACCACATGCGCACGTTCTCCCGGCACTTGTAGTCGAAGTCACCCGGGCTCTGCGTGGCGAGCATGATGCCGAGGCCCGCGGAGCGCGCGCGCTTGAGGAGGCTCTCCATCGGCTCCTTGGTCGCGGGCTTGCTCGTCGCGGGCAGGTACATGTCCGCCTCGTCGAAGAGAATCACGGCCTGGAGCTTCGGCGACGGGTGCTGGCTGGCCCAGCGGTGGGTCTCCAGGAGGAGCTGCGACACCCAGAAGAGGATGCGCGAGTTGTCCCCGAGGAACTTGGTGCTGATGATGCTCAGCCGCGTGCGACCGGGCACCCCGTGGACGCCGCGTCCGAGCAGCTCATCCAGGTCGAGCCGTTCACCGCTCACGGCCAGCAGCGTGCGCAGGTTGATGCGCAGCACGCTGAGGTCCTGGGCCAGCTTGGCGTGGGTCTTGGTGGGAATCCCGTCCGTGGCCTCCAGCAGCGCGGGGTCCTGCGACATGACGAACTGCTGGATGAGCTCGAGGGTGACCTCCTTCCCGAAAGACTGGCTCATCAGCAGCCGGAGCGCTTGCGCGAGCACGGCCTTCGCGGCCTTGTCGTTGGGGCTGGTCCGGTAGTCGAGCATGCCGGCGATGGCATCCGCGGCTTGCTGGACGCCCTGCTCGCGCTCCTCGGCGGGGAGTGTCTCCAGTCCCTGGGGGACGATGGGAATCGCCAGGGGTCTGCCATCCGAGCGCCCCGGCGTGTAGAGCGCGACGTCGACGCGCTCACGCAGGAGCCGGCGCCGCTCGCGCAGCGTGGCGTCCTCGATGGGCTCCTCCCAGGCCTCGGGGCGGGCGTACGCGGCGAGGTCGCCCTTCCTGTCCACGAGGATGACGGGGATGCCTCGGAGCAGGAGCTGCTCCAGCGTGTTGAGCGCGAGCGTCGTCTTGCCGCTGCCCGAGCCACCGAGGAAGGCGCTGTGCTTCGTCAGCTCGGCGGTGTCGAGCAGGACGTTCTGGGGGAGCAATCCCTCGGAGACGCCCAGGCGCAGGGGTCCGGTGAGCACCACGTTCGGGACGGCGGGGGTTCCCGCCGCGGGTGTCGGGCGAGGCTTGCGGACCAGGTTGACGGGGGCCTCGGGGCGCTGGACCGGTGTGGGGTCCGGGTCGGGTAGCAGATTGCCCGCGGGCTTCATTGCTGGGAGGTCCGTGTCCTCATCATCGGAGGCAGCCGTCTTCGGGCCGGCGGCGGGTGGGGTGCTCGCTTGCGGCGTGACGGTGGCGACCTTTCCTGAGGGACGCTTCGCGGGCTGGGCGGGAGTCGTCGGCGCGGGAGGAGGGCTCGATGCGTTGCGAGGTGTCGGCGTCGCGGCGGTCGTCACCATGGCGTCCGCGAACAGCCCTGACTGCCGGGGAACGAAGTTGTTCTCGTTCCTGACGTGAACAGGCACGGGAGGTGTCGCGGACGGAGGCGTCACCTCGGTGGCCCTGGTCTCGCGCTTCTCGGGCTCACGCGCGGGCAGGTCCTTCGTGGGACCCTGAGGCGGGAGCGAAGGGCCGAGCGGCTCCAGGCCGAGGATGTCACCCACGGACTTCAGTCGAGTGACGGGGCGCGCGGTGCGGCTCCACTCCGCGAGCGCCGCCTGCCCGACGTGCTGGGCACGGAAGTCACGGAGCGCGACCAGCTCTCGGAGGTCACTGTCCCCCAGCACCACGCGTCGCCCACCCTGCCGGATGAGCTTGCTCAAGGCGTCCGAGACGAGGGTCCCCGTGGACGAAGGGAAGTCCGAGGTCCGGATGAGCACCGGAGTCTTCCCTCTCGCGGCGGTGAGGGCTTCGCTCATCTGTCGACCCAATCCGCCTCCGTGCGGACGACGCTCGCACAGCGCGAGTACGAGCTTCTTGCCAGAAGGATGCACGGCCACATCCAGCAGGTCGTCTCCGTTGCGCGTCTTCACCGCGAAGCGCGGCGAGCCTCCCATCTCCTCGCTTCCGATCTCGACGGCCCATGCGAGCAGGGCGGTGATGTCGGACGCGTCCTCGGGGAGCTTCTCCTTGTAGGTGGCGCGGAAGTCCGTCCACATCTGGTCCATGTCGACGGTAGGGCCCTCGGGTGGCTTCGGCGACTGCGAGCCCGTGTAGCGGCTCGGCAGCGGGAATGCGTCCGGGAGGCGCTGCAGTTCGATGGCCTTCTCGCGGTAGCGACGGCACTCGTTCAGCACGTCCCGGGCACGCTGGCCGGCGAGCTTCTCGAAGCCCTCAGGAGGAATGGGATAGGTGGGCTCTTCGGGGCGGAACTCCACGCCGCGCTGCTCGTAGAGGAAGCGCAGGCGTCGGGCGACCATGTCACGGGCGGTGGCGGCGGTGACGGTGCGCTCCAGCGTCACGGGGTCCGGGTCGTTCTCGATGCGGTCGAGCATGGCGCGATTGAGGCTCGGGCGCATCGACTCCCAGTAGTCGGACAGACAGCAGATGACCACGACAGCGTTGGGCACCTTGCCGGCGATGGCGGCCAGGGTGTTCATTGCCCGGCGGAAGGCGTTCTCCGACTGGGGCCGGTGCTCGAAGTCATTGATGTCTTCAATCTGGTCGACGCACAGGACGAGCGCGTGCCCCAGCGCATTCATGACGCGTCCCAGTTGCTCGACCATGCGAGCGGGCGCGTCGTCGGAGGTGCGTGGGACGAGCTCGCCGATGACCTTCCGGTCCTCGGTCGTGATGTCCTCGCAGCGCAGCCAGTTGAAGATGCGACGGTTGATGCGCGGGTCCCTACGCTGGAAGTAGATGAGCGCTCGCAGCAGGTCCACCTCGACGCCACGGAAGCGTGGGTCGGAGAGCAGGTCGTCCGCCACTGCGCGGACGGTGCCGTGCAGCTCATCGTCTTCCAGGACCTTCTCCTCGGGCTCGATGAGCGGCGCGAAGAGGCTGGTGCACTGAGCCATCAGCAGGTTCGACAGGTACATCATCCCGCTGTCGTCATCCTGCGCCACGTCATAGGGATGATGGTCGAGCGAGTCGATGAGGTTGGACAGCAGATAGCGGTCGTAGTGTGCCGCATCCACCGTCATGGGCATGTAGCCGGTGAAGCCACGCTTCTGACCGTGTGCGGAGTTGCGGAAGGCGCGCACCAGGTGGGTCTTGCCGCTGCCAGATTCACCGAGCAGGAGGAGGAGCTTCCCGGTGTCGGGAGGTGGTGAGGCCGTCGCGCGGTCCAACAGTCGGTTGAACGCGCGACGCGCGGCGGGGTTGAGGGTTTCTACGTCGAACGGGTCGGTCTGCCAGAGGTACTGGCCTTGTTGGACGCTGCTGAAGACCTCGCCGCCGTCGGAGAGGAAGACCTTGAGTCGAGGGTCGCTGGACATGCGCGCTCCTGAAAGGACGAGTCAGACGACGACGAAGTGGAAGCTGGAGCCGTGAGCACGCACCTCGGACTCTGCGACATCCGTGGGGTTCATGGTCGCGATGAGGTCCGCACGTGTCAGCGACAGGTGCTGGGTGCGGTTGGCCTCCAGGAGCGCGGCGTCAAACGCCTCGCGATTGCTCCACTCGGGCTGGAGGGCTCGCCACACGTGGGAGATGAACACCTTGTCGCGCCCGAAGCGGCCCGTAGGCAGGGCACGCGCCACCGAGAGCACATGCTCGGCGAAGGACTCCACGAGGACCGTGGGGGGCGGCGCGGCGGGCGCGGGGGCTCGCGAGGGCGCAGTGGCTTGATTGGGCGCGGACCCGGTGTCGCGTGAGGGCACGGTGTTCCGCGTGGGCTCGGTGTCTCGCCGGGGCGTGGACCCGATGGCGCGCGTGGGCGCCTGGGTCTTCTCGGTCGCGGACTTGGTGTTGGGTGCGGGCGCGCTGGACGACTCTGGGAGGAACCACTGCCGCAGCAGTGTCAGGCGGAGGATCTCCGCGTCGGCGCGAGTCGCCCCAGCGGCGCGGGCCGCGAGCTGCTCCACGGCCTTGCGTGGGTTCTTCACCTCGGTGTCGAGCATCTTACCGAGCAAGTGAGCCTGCACGGCGCCAAGGGAGAACGGCCGCTCCGTCTCCACACCCAGCTGGCGCCAGAGCAGCCTGTCCCGAATCTGCGACAGAGATGGCTCTCCCTCCCCGACGTCGGGATGGTGCCGGGCGAGCACCGCCGCGCGGACGCCATCCGCGTCGTTGAGCCGCGCGAGCGTGGCCTTGGAGGGCGCGACGTCCAGGCTGTTCGCGAGGAGGTAGGTGGCCTTCAACTTCTTCCAGCTGAGCCCCTTGGGGAGCTGCTCCAGGCGGAGGAACTGGAGGACACGCTCCATCCCCGCGCTGGTGAGCGTCAGGCCCGCCTTCTTCTTCGCGGCCACGAGCTCGTCGCCAAGGAGCTGCTCCAGCATGGCGTCGAGTCGGGCCTTCCACTCGGGGCGGGAGAGGCGGTGCTCCACGAAGGGGCGCAGGGCATTGCCGAGCTCCGTGCGGGTGCCGCTGCGTTGCGGACGCGGCGCGAGCCAGGTGAGTGCGAGTCCCGCCAACCGGTTGTCAGGGCTGTCCATGCGTTGTCCTTTGCGCGGTGGCTTCTCGCCGCCGGGCCTCCATGAGCGATTCGAGGGTCTTCAAGATGTCTTCACAGCGGGGGTGCAGGTCCTCGTAGAGGAAGCGGGCCACCCAGTAGCCGATGCGCTGGAGCGCGAGGTCCTTGCGGCGGTCCCGGCGGAATCGGTCCGGGTCGAGGAAGTGGTGTTGCCCGTCGATTTCGACGGCGAGCCGCAGCTCACGACTCAGCAGGTCGACCTCCAGCGGACGCTTGCCCTCGCCGAGTTCCACCTTGGCGTTGAGGGTGAAGACGTCCTTGGTGGCGGGATGGACCTGGAGAATGTCGTGGTAGAAGAAGTGCTCCATCTTGCTGCGTGCGTGGGCCTCGGACTTCTCGCGCTCGGCGACCATGGCCTCCGCGTTCACCCGGAAGCGCTCCAGCAACGGCGGCGCCACGTGGGGCTCCGGAGGCGAGGCCGGAGCCTTCTTCTTCGAGGAGGCACGTCGAGGAACCGCGGGCTCGGCGACGGGCAAGTCCTGCACGGTGGCGACGGAGGCAGGGTCCGGAAGCTCGAGCAGCCCCTCCCGCATCATCGCGAGCGCGTGGGAGTCCTTGCGTCCGCGGGTCCCTTCGAGCGCATCCGGTGGCAGCACGCAGGCGACATGCAGCAGCGGGGCCGCGGAGCAGATGGCGGTCGCCGTGCGGAGGCTGCGCGGGTCGGAAGGGGAGAGCGCCAGGTGGAGGGCGGGGGCGCGGCCCTCGGGGATGATGAGCAGCAGCGCGTGGAGGACGCGGAGCGGGTCGTGGGAGATGGCCTCACGGACCTCGTTGGGGAGGGTGCCCTGGGGCGCGGGCTCGGGGGCTTCGAGCAGCTGTCGGCAAAGGGCCCACGTCACGGGCTCGGCGTGGGGTGGCTCCAGTCGCTCGAACAGGACGCGGCGGTCGTGTTGCGTCTTGCCCTCGAAGTGCAGCTCGCGGGAGGAGATGGCGCGCTGGGAGAAGACGACGTAGCTCTCCGCGTCTCGGAAGAGATTGCGCTCACGGGCGAGCTGGGTGGCCCAGGCGGAGACGGTGGAGCGCAGGTCCTCGCTCTGCGCGAAGGCAGCCTTCAACCCGCTGCGGTGGAGCCATTGCGTCCAGAGCTGGAGCGCGCGCTCCGGGTCGCCCACCAGGGCGCTCAGGGTGGGAATCCCTTCCGCACGGCGCCGGGCATGCCGGTCCAGCGAGTCCAGGAGAGCGGTGTCTTCGGATGTCAGCAAGCCCATGCCCCCACGGGTCCCTGGAGATGGACCCGTCGCACCGGGTAGAGCCTGCGCTCTTCAAGTCATTCCTTGCAAGCGGCGGAACCCGTTGCATCCAATGTCTCACACCGCCCGCCGGGTCTGTCACGACATCTGTGCGAGGAGTGACTCACCCCGTGGTGGTATGGACTGGAATGACTGTCTTCGTCAGGGGCCGCAATCCCTACCGCGGAGCCGGGTCCCCCGCGGGCAGCTCCATCACATCCGGCATCTCCGCCAGCATGTTGGCGTTGGGATAGAGCGTGAGCTGTCCCTCCTGCCGTTCGATGAGCCCCGCGAGCCCGCCGGCCGTCTCCTCGAACGGCGCCCCGTGCGTCTGGAAGGCGAACGCCTCCCACAGCCGCGCCACATGCTCACGCCACGAACCCGGCAGCTTCTGGAACGTCACCCGCGCCTGCTCCGCCAGCGCCGAGGACTCGGAGACCTCCTCGCCCGCGAACACCCGGCGGCGGAACAACTCCCGCTCCCGATTCCGCTCCTCCGGCGTCGCCTTCGCCAGCGCGCGGATGCCCGCGGACAGGTCCTTCCACAGCTCCAGCGTCGCCGTGGACGGAATCGTGGTGATGAAGCTGTTCACCATCACGTGCATCGCCCCGAAGGACTCCACGTGGTGCCACCAGAAGGGCGGAATCAGCAGCGCCTCGCCGGGCTCCACCACCGCCACGCACGCGTGCTCCAGCGCGGCGCGAAACCGCGGGAAGCGCTCCAGGTCCAGGTTCAGCAGGTGCACGGGCGTCGTGGGCGCCCCGCCTCCCAGCACGTCCAGCGGCGCGTGGTACAGGTTCGCCAGCTGCTCGGGCGGGAACATCGTCACCCGCTTGGTGCCCTCGAACATGCAGATGAAGTTGATGCAGTCGTCGTAGTGCAGGTTCACCACCTGCCCGTCCGAGCCCACCCAGAACTTGCTCTCCACCCCCAGCGGGTCGCTGAACGACAGGAAGTCGAAGCCCAGTTTCCCGCGCACGTGGGACTGCTCGAGCATCCCGTTCTGCATGTACACGTACTCGCCCGTGCGCACCGCCGCCTTCAGCCGGTCCGCGAAGTCCGCGAACGTGCCCTGCTCGGGCATCACCGCCACGCCGCCCTCCGCGTCGTTCACCACCAGCTTCGGCCGGTAGTGCCCGCCCGACTCCGGAGGCAACACGCAGAAGTAATGCTGAGGACGCTCACCCAGCTGCGTCTCCAGCACCCCCAGCTTCCCATCCAACGTGCCCTGCGCGCGGAACGCGTCCAGTGCCCCGGAGGAATCCAGGAGCCCCCGGACGATGACCGGCTCGCGGTAGTGCCACTCCCGCAGCTCCTCGAGCGACGGGCGCTCCAACCTGCGGACCGGCCTGGCGGAAAAGGGCAGGGGCTTCATCGGCATGGGGCTCCAACTCGCGGCACGAGGGAGCCCTCACGCTACCACGTCCACCCGGGGCCCTAGATGAGCCCCCCGGACACGGGCGGCGGCGCCGCTTCCCGGTAGATGCGCAGCGTGTCCGCCACGCTGTGCTGGTACTCGAACCCCGTCGCCTCCAGGAAGCGCCGGTTGTCCACCACGATGGGATAGCGCAGGTGGTCCAGCGCCCCCACGGACAGTCGCGGGAAGCCCGCCCGCCCCAGCAGGAACGACAGCACCTGGGAAGGCAGCGGCACCGCCGTGCGCCGCGTCTCGCGCACGATGACCGACAGCGGAATCGGCGGAGGCCCGGCCACGTTGAAGATGCCCCGAATCTTCTTCTCCAGCGCCAGCTGCAGCGCCGTCACCACGTCCTCCTCCTGGAGCACGTGGAAGAGCGGGTCGTACCCGAGCACCAGCGGCACCCGCCGCCCCTTGAGGAACGAGGCCAGCGTCCCCGTGCCCGGCGCGCCCAGCGTGTACGGCAGCCGCAGCACCGCCGTCGTCACCTCGGGCAGCCGCCACAGCGCCGTCGCGGCGTACAGGTCCGCGGCCACCAGGTCCGCCAGCTCCGGGATGGCTTCGAGCGCGCGCGGCGGCTCGTCCTCGGAGTGGTACAGCGGCGAGTCCGGCGCCGCGCCATAGAAGGTATGCCGCCCCACGAAGAGCAGCTGCTTCACGCCGTGCGTCGCGCAGTGGTCGAACACCGCCTTGGTGCCGTCCAGGTTGATGCGCCCGCGCTCCGCGCCCGGCACCGTGAAGGCCGTGACGGTGGCCATGTGCACCACCGCGTCAGGACGCCAGCGGCGGAAGACGTCCTCGGCCACGCGCTTGCGCACATCGCCGCGGAACACCTGGATGTCCGCCTCCTGGGCCGTGTCCCACGGACGGATGTCCACGCCCGCCACCTCGTGGCCCGCCTTCTTCAACCGCAGCGCCAGCTTGCGCGCGATTCCTCCGGAGATACCCGGGATGAGCACCCTCATGGCAGCAGCTTTCTGGCCAGCCCGCGGTGCTGTCGCCCCGCCCGGCCGCGCTCGATGAGACCCGCGATGCGCTCCTTCACCTTCGCCACATAGCCCTCGATGACGTGGTCCTCCTCGTCCCCGGTGCCCCGGAAGACGAGCGGCTCGCCATAGTGGATCTCCAACTGCACCGGCAGCGGCACCGGCAACAGGTACGGCGTCAGCGGCACGTACGGCACCCCCAACAGCCTGCCCAGCGTGTACGCGTTGAACACCGTGGGGATGGCCGAGCCGCCCCCCAGGAACGCGAACGGGATGATGGGCGAGCGCGTCTGGAGCGCCAGCCGCACGAAGCCCGTGCCGAAGTCCACCAGCGAGTAGCGGTCCGGGAACAGCTTCGCCGTGCCGCGCGCGCCCTCGGGAAAAATCATGAGCAGCCGGTCGTCCTCGAGCAGCCGCCGCGCGTGCTCGGGCAGCCCGGTGAACTGGCCGGTGCGGCTGGCCCACAGAGACGAGACGGGGAACTTGTGGAGGAAGCGCTCCACCATGCCCTGGGCGAGCCGGGGCGGGTCCATCTCCAGCATGGTGGACGTCAGCACCATGGCGCCGTCCACCGCCACGCCGCCGGAGTGGTTGCCCACGAGCATGCCCCGGCCCTTGGCGGGGATGTGCTCGATGCCGTGGCAGCGCACGCGGAAGTAGTACCGGTAGATGAGAGAGAAGACGCGCAGCGCGTCCCTCACGTGCCTCCGGGAGATTCCGTACGGGTCCACGCCGTACTCGTTGAACGGCAACTCCAGCCGGTCAACCCGCGCATCCAATCCGTCGCTCAGGGCCACGGCGGCGGACCGTAGCACCCCCGGACGCAACCCGCCGCATTCCACGCGCGCGCCGTTGGGCCCCGGCCCGCCTTGGGCCATACTGCCGCCCACTCCCCCCATGACATCCCCAGACGAGCTCGCCATCGAGGTGAAGGGACTGGTCAAGCGCTTCGGCGACGTCACCGCCGTGGACGGCATCGACCTGGACATCCGACGGGGCGAGTGCGTGGGCCTGCTCGGCCCCAACGGCGCCGGCAAGACGACCACCGTCGAGATTCTCGAGGGCCTCCAGGAGCCGACCTCCGGTCATGTACGGCTGCTCGGGCTGGACTGGAAGCGGGATGCGACCCGGCTTCGGCAGCGCATCGGCCTGACGCTCCAGGAGACGAAGCTGGTGGAGCAGCTCACGGTGGAGGAGACGGTGCGGATGTTCGCGTCCTTCTATCCGCGCCCGCTGCCGCTCGAGGAGCTGATTGGCATGGTGCAGCTCGGAGAGAAGCGGCACGCCCGGGTGGGCAAGCTGTCGGGAGGCCAGCGGCAGCGGCTGGCCCTGGCGCTGGGACTGGCGGGCGACCCGGACCTGCTCTTCCTGGACGAGCCGACCACGGGCCTGGACCCGCAGTCGCGCCGGGCCCTGTGGGACGTGGTGGCGGCGCTCAAGGCCAAGGGGCGCACCGTGGTGCTGACCACGCACTACATGGACGAGGCCGAGGTGCTCTGCGACCGGCTGGTCATCATCGACCGGGGCCGCGTCATCAGCCGGGGCACGCCCGGGGACATCGTCGCGTCGCTGGGGGCCGAGCAGGTCATCGAGCTGGAGGCGGAGCCGTCCCTGGACCTGGAGCGCTTGTCGCCCCTGTCCACCGTCGTCTCGGCGCAGCGTCACGCGGACCGGTTGTCCTTGAGGGTGAGGGCGCTGCACGAGGCGCTGCCGTCGGTGCTGCGGGAGGTGGAGGCTTCCGGCGCGAAGCTCAAGCACCTGTCCACGCGGCGGCCCACGTTGGATGACGTGTTCATCGGGTTGACGGGGCGCTCGCTGCGCGAGGGCAACGAGGAGAAGGCGGCGTGATGGGCTCGCTGGGTCAGCTGGTGTTGATGCGCCTGCGGGTGCTGTGGCGGCAGCCCGAGGTGCTGTTCTGGACGTTCGTCTTCCCCATCGTCACCACGCTGGTGCTGGGGCTGGCCTTCCGCAACGAGTCGCTCGGGCCCGTGCGCGTCGCCATCGCGCAAGGAGAAGGGGCCACCGAGCTCTCCGCCCGGCTCGCGGGCACGCCGGAGCTGGAGGTGGAGACGCTGGAGCTCATCGAGGCGCGCCGTCAGCTCGCCCGGGGACGCGTGATGCTGGTGCTGGTGCCCGGTACGCCGGAGCCCGAGGCGCTGGTGGACCCCAGCCAGGCGGAGGGGAGGACGGCGCGACTGCTCGTCATGCAGGCCCTGTCGCGCGCGCCGGATGCGCCTCGACTGGAGGCGGTGCGGACGACGCCGGTGTCGGAGCCGGGCAATCGCTACATCGACTTCCTCATCCCGGGCCTCCTGGGGATGTCGCTCATGTCCTCCAGCCTGTGGGCGCTGGCGGTGCCGCTGGTGTCCATGCGCGGCGGCAAGCTGCTCAAGCGGCTGGCGGGCACGCCGATGTCGCGCACGCACTTCTTCCTGGCCTTCCTGCTGGGGCGCACGGCCTTCGCGGTGCTGGAGGTCGCCTTCTTCTGCGCCTTCGCGCGCTGGCTCTTCGGGGTGCCGATGTTCGGCAGCTACGGCGCGCTGCTGGGCATGGGGTTGTTGGGCGCCATGTGCTTCGCCTCGCTGGCGCTGCTGGTGTCCATCCGGGCGCACAACGAGGAGGCGGTGGGCGGGCTGGTCAACCTGGTGTCCATGCCGATGCTGTTCCTGTCCGGCGTCTTCTTCGCGTCGGACAACTTCCCGGGCTGGTTGCAGCCGGTCATCCACGCACTGCCGCTGACGGCGCTCAATGACTCGCTGCGCGCCATCATGTTGGAGGGGACGTCGTTGATGGCGCTGGGCCCGGCCATGCTGGTGCTCGCGGCCTGGACGGTGCTCCCCCTGGTGGTCGCGCTGCGCTGGTTCCGCTGGGTCTGAAGGAGAGTCCATGTCGAAGCCTCCCGCGTCGCCCGCCTTCGTCCAGCAGCTCAACTTCCTCGGCCGTGACGCGAGCAACGAGTCGGCGGCGCTCCAGGCCGCGTTCTCGCTCGGGTTGTTCGGGCAGCTCTCCGCGGGCCCGGGCGCATGGCCCCTGTCCTTGGACTCGCTGGCCGAGCACCTGGGTGCGAATCGCCGCGGGGTTCGCGCCATCCTCGAGCCGCTGGTGGGCCTGGGCTTCGTGTTGTTCGAGGAGGGGCAGGGGTATCTGCTCGCGGAGGACACGGCCGCGTTCCTCGCGGATGCGGCGTTCCGCGCGAGGCTGCGGGCGATGCTGGAGTGGTGGCATCCGGTGGCGAAGCTGCCCGAGGCGGTGCGCACCGGCGCCGCGGTGGACGGGCGGGATTTGCTGGGGTGGTTCCGCGCCCTGTTCCTGGAGCCGTCACCTCCAGTGCCCAATGCGCGGGCCGAGGAGTTCTTCGACCGCTACGCGCGCAACTTCGCGCGCACGCAGGCGCTGGTGACGGCGGCGGAGCTGGGGTTGCTCGCGCGGCTGGTGGAGACCGCGACGCCTCGCGATGTGCTCGCGGCCGAGCTGAAGGTGCATCCGGAGGGGCTGGGCGTGCTGCTGGGCGTGCTCGCCTCGCTGGGCGTGGCGCGTGAGGAGGCGGGGAGCTGGTCCTTCACGGAGGCGGCGGCGCGGATGCTCGACGCCACGAGCCTGCCGTACTTCCAGCGCGCGCTGCCGGCGACCATGGCCTATTGGGAGGCCTTCGGACACCTGGGCGAGGCCGTGCGCGAGCAGCGCTTCCGCCTGGACCTGAGGGACCCGGAGACGGCGCGCCGCATCTATCAGGAGAACGCCTCTCGCATCTCCGGCATCTTCGGCTCGCACCTCCGGCTGAGCCGCAAGGCGGCGGAGCTGGTGGGGCAGATGCGCTCGCTCGCGGGAGCGCGGGTGCTGGACGTGGGCACGGGCTCGGGCGTGTGGGGCGCGGCCTTCGGGCTCGCATCTCCCACGACGCACGTGACGTACCTGGACTCGGTGCACGTGCTGGACGCGGTGCGCCCGCACCTGACGAAGCTGAAGCTGGAGGCGCGCTCGCGGCTGTGGGAGGGCGACTGCCTCTCGGTGGACTACGGCGAGGCGGAGTACGACGTCATCCTCCTGCCGCAAATCATCCCCGCGCTGCCGCCCGAGGCACTGCCGGGCTTCTTCGCGAAGCTCGCGCGGGCGCTCAAGCCCGGCGGGCTGCTCCTCATCTCCGGTTATCTGCTGACGGACCGCCGCGACGGGCCGCTCGACGCGCTCTACTTCGCGCTGCGGCGCTACGTGTCCAATGAAGGGGACGTGCTGTCCCTGCCAGAGTTCCAGGCGCTGCTCACGCCCGTGGGACTGAAGTCCGCGCGAGCGTTCGACATGCCCATCCAGCAGGTGGTGGTGGCGCACCGCGGGGATGTCGCCTGGCCCGAAGTCGCCGCCGTGCCGGCCGCCTGAGTCCTCACATCCGGAGTCGAGATGGAACCGCTGCGCTCATTCTTCATGGAGGACTACCTGGAGGGCTCGCGGTTCACCGCGCGCTACAACCTGGGCGAGTCCGGAGGCCGTCCCGTCACCGTGGGCGAGCTCTTGACGGGCTCGGGCGTGAGCCCCGACGAGGCCTCGGCCGTCTTCCTGTCCACGCTGCTGCGCGACAGCCCCAACTGGGGACGCGCGGACCTGAGGGATTTGGTCGCCGCGATGCACCCGGGCGCCACGCGGGAGAACGTGCTCATCACCACGGGCACCAGCGAGGCGCTGCTGCTGCTCTTCCGACAGCTGCGTCCGCGCAAGGTGGCGCTGGCGTGGCCCGCGTTCCAGCTCCTCTATGAGCTGCCCATGCAGCAGGGCGCGCAGGTGGTGCGACTGCCCGTGCGCTGGGACGAGCGGGGCCGGCCGTCCATCGACGCGGGGGACTGGTTGGAGCGGCTGGAGCGCGAGCGCCCCGACGTGGTCATCCTCAACACGCCCCACAACCCGAGCGGCCTCGTGCTGGACGCGGGCCTGTTGGACACGGTGGCGAAGTGGGCGGACGCGAACGGGGCCACGGTGGTGGGCGACGAGCACTACCGCTTCCTGTCCTCCGAGGACGCGGTGCTGGGGGCCACGGTGTACCGGCCGGGCACGCGCTCGTTCGTGACGGGCTCGTTCATCAAGTGCCTGGGCTGTCCGGGGCTGCGCATCGGCTGGTGCGTGGGCGACACGGCGATGCTGGCGCGGATGCAGAACGAGAAGAACTACACGACGCACACGGTGAACCCGGTGACGGAGTGGATTTCGTACGAGGTGCTCAAGGACCTGCACAGCCCCGCGCTGAAGCGCGCGCGCGAGGACTGGCTCCAGAACCGGCGCACCCTGGCCGCGTTCCTGGAGCGCTCGCGGGGCGTGTATGGCACCGCGCCCCAGGGGGGCCTCGTCACCTGCATCGGCGTGAAGGGGGCGATGGAGCCGGCGGCCTTCACCGCCCGGCTGGAGGCCCTGGCGGCGGAGGGCGTCTTCGTCCTGCCCCTGAGCGCCATGGAGGTGGGGGAGCCGAACGGCGGCCACCCTCTGGAGCGGGGCCACGGCTTCCGGCTGGGCCTGGGCGCCGCGCCTGATCATTTCGCGGCGGCACTCGCGGTGATTGAGCGCGCCACCGCGCCGTGAGTTCTCTCTGAGTGAATATGGGCGGAGATTTGTCACTCTCCGTCTGGAAAGCTCCCTCGGAGATCTGGGCTTCTCTACAGCCCAGGTAGAAATCTCACAGTTTTGTAAACAGGCAGAGAATTGGGAGGCGGGCAGCAACTCAGCCAGGGGAACCCCGAGAATAGTGCAGGAGCTTTTATGGCCAACTACCGGATCAATCCTCGTGAGCGCCGTACGACCCCCAAGGACTACGTGATTCAGCGTGGCGACACGCTCACGAAGCTGGCGGCTCGGTTCGGCACCACTGTCGACAAGCTGGCGCGCGACAACAACATCAAGAACCGCGACCTCATCTTCACGGGCGCGTCCCTGAAGGTGGGCTACTCCGGCAAGGACACCTTCGAGCCGAGCGGCTCGCGTCAGGGTATCCGCGGCGGTGGTCGTCCGACGGGCGGCCAGGATGTGGGCGGTCCCACGGGTGTGGGTCCCAGCAGCGCGTCGTCGGGGATGCAGCGCCTGGCCGAGTCCGCGCGCCGCGCGGCGATGGGCATGGGCGGCTACAACAGCCAGGGCCTGTGCGCCACGGGCGTCAGCCGCGCCATCCGCGATGCGTACGGCATCGGCGTGTCCGGCAACGGCAATCAGATCGACAACAACCTGCCGCGCGACAAGTTCAAGCAGGTCAACATGACGCTGGAGGAGGCGCTGAAGATCCCGGGCCTCGTCCTCACGTGGGAGAGCACCTCCACGCGCCTGGGCAGCATCTACGGCCACACCGCCATCACCATGGGCGACGGCCACACCACGGCGAGCGACTTCATCGAGCGCAACACGACCAACAACGGTCGCAGCGGCTTCAAGGTCTTCATGCCCATCGAGTAGCTCCCGGCCCACACCGGCGATGCTCCAGAAAGCCTCGGTCCCTTCATGGGGCCGGGGCTTTCCCGTTTCGCCGCAGACCCTCCTGGCGATGCGCTCCTTCAGCGGGACGGAGCCCTGCGACGGAGGATGGCGCGGTTCGCGCCGTGCCCGGCCCGATACGACCCGTAGAGGCGGCGGCGGTAGGCGGGCCGCTTCGGCTTCGCTACCGCAGCAGCGCGGAGAAGGAGTGGTCCCTGGCCGAGTAGTCCGCGTCCTCGAGCAGCATCTGGTGCACGCGGCCCTGGAACGCGGTGGGGACGGCGGGGAACAGGTGGTGCGTCAGGTGGTACTGGTCATGTCGGGGGAAGAGCACCCGGTTGAGCCAGCCCCACGCGAAGATGTGATTGCGCGAGCGGTGGAACTCATCCGCCGAGCCGATGACCCCCGCGTGGTCCACCGCGTCCGACCAGTAGCGAATCACCTGGTACGGCACCACGTACGGCGCCACGTAGAACAGGGCGAACGCCTTCCAGCCGATGCCCCACTGCGCCAGCGCCGCCAGCACGGCGATGAAGCCCCACCGCGCGAGCGTCACCGTCCACGGGTCCGCGCGGTGGAAGAGCACCGGTCGAAGGAAGGCGGGCAGGTGCATCAGCGTCAGGGGCCGCAGCAGATGGTGCTTCACGAACGGCCGCTCCGCGTCCGCGAAGCCGAAGCGGCGCCGGGGCGCGAAGTCCAAATCCTTCTGCGCATCCCCCAGGTGCAGGTGGTGCGTGAAGTGCTCGCGCGTGTACGGCTCCAGCGCCGTCCAGTCGATGATGGCCAGCAGATGGCCGAGCGCGCGGTTGCGGCGCTTGCCGCGCACGAACATGCCGTGACAGGCCTCGTGCAGCATGTTGCCCAGCGCGCGGAAGCGGGTGCCGATGAAGAAGGCCACCAGCGGGTAGAGCACCCAGCCCGCCCAGGGATGTGTCGACATCAGGCTCGCGCATCCGAGCGCCGCGCCCGCGCCGAGACCGATGTGAAACAAGAGATGTCCCACGCCGCCCGGCAGGGAATGCGAGTGATAGCCCAGCGAGGCCACCCGTCGGGCGAACCGTCCACGGAGCTTCGCGGCGATGGACCCGCCCCGCTCGCCCGACTCGGGTGAGGTCTGGGTGCCATGGCTGTCGAGCTGCGGCGCTGCGCGCATCAGGACCTTTCAGGGGTCTTGCTCGAACACGGGGGGAGTCGGAACGGTAGTCGGGGTGACGCGCCACGAGCAAGCAAGAGGCCGTGAAATCCCCCGGCGTGACGCGGCGCGTGCTCAGTCCGCCAGTCGGGAGGGCAACGCCACCCCGGGCCGGGCCGCCAGAATCATCTCCTGCGTGGGCAGCGGGATGCACACGGACGAGGACAGCCCCACCGCCTGCAAGAGCTGTCCGTACTCGGAGGCGGACAGCAAATCCCCCTCGTTGGTCATGAACCGCCGCAGGCCGAAGTACAGGTGGTCCAGCGGGCCGTCGCGCCGCTCGTTCAAGACATACTCGGCGATGAGCAGCACGCCGTCCGGCTTGAGCGCCCGGGCCACGCGCGAGAACAACCCGGGCAGGCTCTCCGGCCTCAGCACGTTCAATACCTGGGGAAGGATGATGACGTCGAAGGCCGCCTCACCGAAGTCGTGGGTGAACAAGTCCCCGGGCCAGAAGCGCGCGCGGTCCGCCACCTGGAGCCGCGCCAGGTTCGTCTTCACCTGCTCCAGCACCACGCCCTGGTCGAAGTAGGTGACGTGGGTGGTGGGCGTCGCGCGAGCGAAGGCCGCGCCCCACACGCCCGAGCCCGTGCCGATGTCCAGCACCGCCGCGCCCTCCAGCGGGTGCGCCTTCGCGAGCGTGGTGGCCGCCTTGCGACTGAGCTGGAAGTGCGACGCGAACACCGCGGTAATCTGATTGGAGTTGTCCGCGTAGAAGCGCCGGCTCACCTCCGGGTCCTTCAGGTCCAGGATGAAGCGCTCCTCGCGCACCGTCTCGTCCAGTCGGCCCAGCGCCTCGGTGTACTGCGCGGACACGCTGAGCGAGCGCACCAGGTACGCCAGCGCCTTGCCGTCGAAGAGCCGCTTCGCCTCTGTGCTCAGCCCGAAGGCCTCGCCCTCGCGCGTCACCAGTCCCAGCGCCTCCAGCACCTCCACCACGACGGAGAGCCCCGTCGTGCTCAGGTACGTGGCCGCGCCCAGCTCCGGCATCGTGCGCGGCGCGGACGCGAGCAGCTCCAAGAGGCCCAACCTCCCGGCGGTGATGAGCACCTGCGTGCGCGCGCCGCTCCGGGCGAAGCGGTCGAAGAAGTCCTCCGCCCCTCCAGGTGTTGCCTCGGCGCGCGTGTCTTCCAGGAACAGCGCGCGGGAGTGCCCGAGCACATCCCAGCGCTGGCCCTCGTGCTCCACGGGCTCGCCCCGCTTCACCGCCTCGTCGAGCAGGGACAGGGGCCCCCACCAGGGCAGCTCGGCGCGCAGCCTCGCGAGGAAGGCGTCATCGCGCAGGAACGTCGCGGCATGACGCGCCAGGGCGAAGCGGCGCGTGTCATCCAGGGTGGCGTAGCCCAGGCAGACCAGCAGCTCGAGCAGGGCACGCAGCCCCCGGGGCGAGGACTTCGTCGCGGTGGCCAGGGCGTCGAGCGAACACGCGGTGGTGGTGCCCTCCACCGGCAGTGCGTCGAAGAGGCCCAGGCGGAGCGAGGCGCGCAGGAGCGCGGACTCGTTCGCGGCGTTGCGTGCCCAGAAGTGGACCGACTGCGCGAGGGAGGGGCTGGGGGTGGCCGACATGCACGCGCAGCTTGGTCCGGTCGTCTCGCGTCGCGCAACCCGGCGGGGCGCATCGCTTGTATCGCCCGGGTGGGTTCTCTATCGTCCGGGGCTCCACGTCCGGTCGAGGACGCCCGCCCGCCCCGCTGGGGCGAGGGTGCAGGGTCCGCATCGCGAGGAGTCTCCATTGACGTTGCTGTCCTTCGCGCTTCAGAGCGTCGTGGCCCGGCCTCGGAGCTGGGTGGTCGCATTGCTGGCGCTCGGCTCCGCGCTGCTGCTCGCGCTGGGGCTCGCGATGGTGGCCGGCATCTCCGAGGGCACCCAGCGCAGCGTCATCGAGAGCGGCGCGGGGCACTTCCTCGTCTACAACTCCCAGTCCGCGGAGAAGGCCGTGGTGGTGACGGGCCCCACGGGCGCGCCGGTGCTGACGCCGCTGCCCGACTACCCGTCACTCGAGACCCGGTTGCGACAGACACCGGGTGTCCAGGACGTGGTGCCGCTCGAGGTGGGCATGGCCGCGACGTTCCGCGGCAACTACCTGGACGACAAGCTCTCCACCGCGCGCGCCGTGGCCCGTCAGCCTCCCTCGCCCGAGCGCGACGCGCGGCTCACGCGGTTGGCCACGGATTTGGAGCGCACGCTGCGCGACGTGGCGCGAGACGCGGACCGTCAGACGGAGGCCTTCCTCACCGCCGACGAGGCGCGCATGGACCGCGCGGCGCTGGAGGAGACGACGAAGCCCGCCTTCTGGGAGCGCTTCCGCGCCGAGCCGCTGGTGGCGCTCGAGTACCTGGAGAACCACGTCGCCCGGCAGGTGGGCGAGGGCGAGTCCATCGACATCGAGTACCTGGGCAGCGACCTGTCCCAGTTCGCCCGCGCCTTCCCTCGCTTCGAGATGGTGACGGGCACGCTGCCGCCCGAGGGACACCGGGGGCTGCTGTTGGGGCACGGCCTCTACGAGCAGCGCTTCAAGCTGCCGGTGGCCGCGCGGCTGGATGAGCTGAAGCGGGAGCTGGACCGGGGCGCGTTGCTCGCGGAGGACGAGCGGCTGCGCACGCTGGTGGAGCGCGCCTCGGCGGAGCTGCCGGACCTGCTGGCCCGCGTGGACGCGGAGCGCTCCGACGCCGCGCGCGCGGTGCTCGAGCGGGTCCTGGGCCACGCGGGTGAGCCGGAGGCCCTGTGGCGCGAGTTCCTGAAGCTGGATGACGGAAACTTCGCGGCCCGTCACCAGGTCTTCTACGCGGAGCTGGCGCCGCTGTTGCCGCTGTACCGCGTGAAGCCCGGGGACACGGTGGTGCTCAAGGGGCTGGACTCGCTCGTCAACGGCGTGCCGCTCAAGGTGTGGGGCACGTATCGCTTCCGGGGACTCGGCGGAGACACCAGCCGCGTCAACACGCTGAGCCTGATGGACCTGGTCAGCGCGCGCTACCTGTCCGGACGCCTGTCGCCGGACATGGTGGAGGAGGCGAAGCGAGACGCCCAGTCGCTGGGGCTCGACTTCCTGTCGGAGGCGGAGGTGGACCAGCTCAAGCCGGCCACGGTGGTGGAGGTGGAGACGGTGCCCACGCGCGCGACGGGCATCCCCGACTTCCCGCGCGCCCGCGCCTGGCCGGACACCTTCTCCTCGACGGAGCTGCGCGGAGGCAGCGTGCTCCAGGCCGCGGTGGTGGTGGCGCGGGACGCGGACCCCGTGCGGGTGGCCGAGGTCGTGGTGCGAGAGGGCACGGGCGCCTCGGCGCCGCTGGCCACGGTGGACTGGGAGGCCGCGGGCGGCTTCATCAGCGGCGTGGTGGGCATGACGCGGGTGGTGCTGCTCGCCTTCTCGGTGATGCTGTGCCTGTTCGTGGTGCTTGTCTCCGCGGGCACGCTGCTGCTGCTAGCGCAGGAGCGCGTGGGTGAGGTGGGGACGATGCGCGCGGTGGGCATGCAGCGGCGGGACGTGTTCGGCTCGCTCTTGATGGAGGGGCTGCTGTTGGGAGGCCTGGGTGCGGGCGTGGGCATGGCGCTCTCGGCGCTGCTGCTGTTCGGGTCGATGGGGGATGGCATCCTGGTCACCGACGAAGCGCTCCAGTTCTTCATGGGCGGCCCCGTGTTGATGCCCCGGCTGTCGTGGGGGCAGGGGCTTGGGGTGTGGCTGGGCGTGGTGGCCGTGGTGGTGGTGGCGTCGCTGGTGCCCGCGTGGCGGGGCAGCGCGGTGCCTCCCGCGGTGGCGATGCGAAAGAGGGAGGACTGAGGCGATGTTTTCCCTTCTGCATCTGGCGCTGCGAAACCTCTTCGCCCACCGGGAGCGGGTGCTCCTGCTGTTGGGCATCACCGCCGCGGCCAGCGGCGTCATCGTCGCCGTGTCGTCGCTGGCGGCCGGGGTGGCCACGGCCCAGCGCGAGGCCGTCACCACGTTCCTCACGGGTGACCTCAACGTGGGCGGCTTCTTCAAGGTCCACCCGGACTCGATCGCGCCAGTGGTGGGGGACGCCGGCAAGGTGCGCGGCGTGCTGGAGCCCCAGGTTCCGCAAGGCTGCTCCTTGCGGGAGCGGGGCCGCAGCTTCGCGCTCGCGGGCGCGGGGCGTCGCCGCACGGGCTCCTTCCTGGTGGGCATGGACGTCGCGAGCGAGAAGGACTCGCTGTCACGCTTCCGCGTGGCGTCCGGCCGGCTGGAGGACCTCGCGCGGCCGCGCACCCTGGCCGTGTCCACCACGCTGGCCGAGCGGCTCCAGGTGAAGACAGGGGATCTGGCCACGCTCTTCGCGCAGCCGGTGGGCGGAGGCCGTCGCAACGCGCTGGACGTGGAGGTGGTGGCCATCACCGAGAAGGCGGGCCTCTTGGGCGAGTCCGCCGGCCTGCTCGTCTCCAACGAGACGCTGCGCGAGCTGGACGGCTTCAAGCCGGGCTCGGCGGGTGTGCTCCAGGTGGTGTGCGGTGACACGCCGGTGGACGTGGACGCGCTGGGCACGTCGTTGCGCGACTCCCTGCGCGGCGCGGGCTTCGACGTGCTGCCCGCCGCGAACCAGTCCTACGCGGAGAAGCAGATGCTGCTTTTGCGAGAAGGCTGGCGGGGCCAGAAGCTGGACGTCAGCACGTGGGAGGACGAGTCCTCGTTCATGTCCTTCGTCACGCTGGGCCTCACGGCGCTGGCGGTGCTGGTGAGCCTGGTGGTGCTGGTGCTGGTGGTGATTGGCCTCTTCGTGGCGCTCAGCGTCGCGGTGCGTGAGCGCACGCGGGAGATTGGCACCCTGCGCGCCATGGGCATGCAGCGCCGCAGCGTGGTGGCCCTCTTCATGACGGAGGGGCTGCTGCTGGGCTTCGTGGGCTCGGCCCTGGGCGTGGTGCTGTCCTCGGTGCTGTGCGTGGCCTTGCGCGGCGCGGTGCCCTTGCATGAAGAGATCGCCAACCTGTTCTTCAGTGGCACCTTGCCCCTGACGCCCAACCTGGGGCTGTGCGTCCTCGCCGTGGTGCTCGTCACCGTGGGCGCGGGGTTCGCCACCCTCATTCCCGCGGCACGCGCCGCCTCGCTGACACCTCGGTCCGCCATGGAGTCCCTGTGATGCAGACGTCCATCCGCCGTCTCGCCGTGATGTTCGCCCTGTCGCTCGCGCCCCTGGCCCCGGCGGCGCAGAAGGAAGAGAAGCCCGCCGAGGCGAAGCCCGCGGAGTCGAAGGCCGCCGTGGCCGCCGAGGAGGTGATTCGGCGGGTGGATGCGCGCATGGCGCTCAAGAGCGACTTCAAGAGCACGGTGCGGCTGCGCGAGAAGCGCAAGGATGGCACCGAGGCGCTGCTGGAGATGCTGGTGTTCCGCCGGGACTCGTCGAAGGACCTGCTCATCTACATCACCAAGCCGCGCAACATGGCGGGTGGCGGCTACCTGCGCATCGGCCGCAACCTGTGGGAGTACGACCCATCCGTGGGCCACTGGCAGCGCACCACCTCGCGCGGCAACATCGTCAACACCATCTCCTGCGAGGAGGACTTCGACCGCTCGCACCTCTTGGAGACCTACGAGGTGCAGGACGAGGGCGAGGAGACGGCGGCGGGCACGAAGTTCCGCAAGCTGTTCCTCAAGGTGCGTCCGGGCATGGAGGCGTCCTTCCCGCAGCTGCGCGTCTGGGTGGACCCCGACTACAACATCGTCAAGCGCGTGGGCTACGCGCCCTCGGGCCGCGTGCTGCGCACCGACGTCATCCGCGGCTACCAGAAGATTCTCGACCCGGCCGCGGACAACCGGCCGGTGTACCTGATGCGCGAGGTGCTCGAGGTGGAGGAGGCCGAGGGCACGCAGCTCACCGTCCGCTACGACGAGATTGAGCTGGCGCCGCTCAGCCCCAACATCTTCACCAAGACGTGGCTGGAGGGCCGCTTCCGCTGAAGCGGCTCCCGCCTCACGCCTTGCCCAGCGCCCTGAGCAGCAGCGCGGCCAGGGTGTCCACCTCGGGCGGGTGGAGCACGGTGGCGTGCTCCCCCTCCATCTCCACCACCTCCAGGTGCTCGGCGGGCAGGTGGTGCGTCCAGCCCAGGCGCGCGTCGCCCACCTGCTCCCGCAGCGCACGGCTGGTGATGAGCGTCGGGCGCACGCGCGTCAGGGGGATGGTCCACGCGCGGGCTTGCGGCGTGAGCACCTCGCCGAGCACCCGCCAGATGCGCGCGAAGTCGCTGCCCCGGAAGTGCGGCGCGGCCGTTCCCCGTTCGCGGGCCCGCTTCGCCACGTGCTCCCACTGCTGCTCGCGGGAGAGCGCGGCCAGCTCCTGCTCCATCGCCGCGTCGCGCACGCCGAACTCGCTGGCGAGCACGAGCACGGCGTCCTCATCGGCCGACGGCGCGACGGCGCGGATGGCCTCCCACGTGGCGGTGTCCATCATGGCGAGCAGCTCCACCGTCTCGCCCTGGGCCTCCAGCAGCGCGGCCACGCCGAGCGCTGGATAGCCGCCGTACGAGAAGCCCGCGAGCCGGTAGGGGCCGTGGGGCTGGATGGCGCGGATGTCGCGTGTGTACGCCTCCACGCGAGCCTCCAGCGTCGCGTGCCCGTGGCCCGTGGCCAGCGTCTCCGGGGCCTGGATGCCGTGGCAGCGGAAGTGCGGCTCCAGCCGGGGGACCAGGTCGCGGTAGTGGTGCACCTCGCCGTCGCCCGCGTGGAAGAGGAACAGCGGGGGCGTGTCCTCGGGGAGTCGGGGGCTCGACAGGCGCACCGCGCTGGTGCGGCGGGGGCCTTCTCGCAGCAGCGCGAGGATGGCCTCGGAGGACTCGCCCAGCGTGGGGCTCTGGAAGAGCGTGGCCAGGGGTAAAGGCAGGCCCAGCTCCTCCTCCAGCCGCGCGAGCAGTCGCATCGCCAGGATGGAGTCACCGCCCAGCGCGAAGAAGTCGTCGCCGGCCTGCACTCCCGAGCGTCCGAGCACCTCCGTCCACAGGCGCTGGAGCACCATCTCCAGCGTGGTGCGGAAGGGGGTCTCCAGCTTCGCGTCGGACGTGGGCGCGGACGTGGGCTCGGGCGCGACCACGGCGTCCGGCTCCGGCAGCGCCTTGCGGTCCACCTTGCCGTTGGCGTTGATGGGCAGCGCGTCCATCACCACGAACGTCGCGGGCACCATGTAGCTGGGGAGCTGCGAGGCGACGTGTTCGCGGAACGGCTCGGAGCGCGCGACACCCGGCGCCTGCACGTAGGCGTACAGCGACGTGACGCCGGACGGGGACACGCGCGCGATGACGACAGCCTCCTGCACCAGCGGGTGGCGGCGCAGGCACGTCTCAATCTCCGACAGCTCGATGCGGAAGCCACGGACCTTCACCTGGTGGTCGGCGCGGCCGAGGAAGCGCAGGCGTCCGTCGGGCAGCAGCCGGGCCAGGTCGCCCGTGTGATACATGCGCGCGCCGGGCGTGGCGGAGAACGGGTCCGGCAGGAAGCGCTCGGACGTGAGGTGCGGCGCGCGCAGGTAGCCGCGTGAGAGCGCCGCTCCGCCGATGTACACGCGGCCCGGCAGCCCGGGAGGCACCGGCTCCAGGTGCTCGTCCAGCAGGTAGAAGCACACGCGCGGCATGGGACGGCCGATGGGGAACGTGGCGGCGGTGCCGAGCCCCTCCACACCGGGGATGTCACAGGTGGCGGAGGTAATCGTGCACTCGGTGGGGCCGTAGACGTTGACCCACGGCGCGTGTCCACCGCCCACGCGCACCCAGGCCTCGAAGGTCTCCTTCTTGAGGACATCGCCACCGGGGGCGAGCAGCTTGAGACGCGCGGGCACGCGCTGGCCCAGCGCCTCCATCTGACGAATCCACTCCTCGATGTACGTGGGGGGCAGGCTGATGATCGTGATGCCCGTCTCCTCCAGGTACGGCGTCATCGTGTGCGCGGGCACCAGGCCGCTGCGCATCACCACCGTGCCGCCCACGAGGAGCGGCGGGTACAAATCCTCGGCGGCGGCGTCGAAGGTGAGCGGCGCGAAGTTGAGCATCCGGTCTCCCTCCACCAGCCCGAAGCGCTTCGTGATGCCCACGTTGTGGTTCACCACCGAGCGGTGCTCCACCATCACGCCCTTGGGCTCGCCCGTGGAGCCGGAGGTGAAGACGATGTACGCCGTCTGCGAGTCGAGGACGCGGCGCGGCCCGGGCTCCAGGTCATCCGTGACGGACGCGGGCATGGGCGGCACCTCCACGTCCGCGACGAGCGACAGGTGCGGCTCCAGCACGTTCGCGTCCACCCACAGCCTGTGCACCTCGGCGCGCCCGAGCACGTCGCGCTTGCGTGGCTCGGGCCAGTCCGCGTCCAGCGGGACGTAGGCGCCGCCCGCCTTGAGGATGCCGAGCAACACCGCCATGGCCTGGGTGGACGGCTCCATCACCACGCCCACCCGCTCCTCGGGCTTCAACCCTCGCTCGAGCAGGCGCGAGGCCAGGAGGTTCGCGCGGGCGTTGAGCTGCGCGTAGCTCCAGGTGACGTCCCCATGCGCGACGGCGGCCGCGTGCGGCGTGCGACGCACCTGGGCCTCGAACAGGGTGTGGATGCACGTGCCCGGCGCGATGTCCTGCGCGGGCCCCGCAAGCGCGGCGAGCACCTCCCTGCGCTGGGCGACGGACAGCATGGACAGCTGGGGCAGCGAGACGTCCGGCGTGCTCAGCGCGGAGGCGGCGAGTTGCTCGAAAGCGCGTGCGAAGCGCTCGCCCGTCTCGGGCGTGAAGAGGGCGCCGTCCAGGGCGATGAAGCCGGACAGCGCGCCCGCGTCTCCGAGCGTGACGCTCACCACCACGTCATACGCGGGGATGACGCCGTCGACGTCCAGCTCCGTGACGGACAGCCCCTCCAGGCCGGGCAGCCCGGGACGCTCCGCCTGGAGCAGCGCCTGCGCGAGTCGGGGCGCAGTGCGGTCTCCATCCGGCTGCACCGTGTCCGCGATGCGCTTGAACGGCACCTCCTGGTGCGTGGTGGCGTGGGCCACGACGTCGCGCACGCGACGCAAGAGCCCGCGCAGGCTGGGCGCGCCGGAAACATCCGTGCACAGGGGCAGCACGTTGGCGAAGTAGCCCAGCAGCGTCTCCACCTGGGGCGTGGAGCGGCCCGAGAAGGGCGTGGCGACGACGACGTGAGACTGTCCGCTGAGCCGGTGCAGCCACGCCTGCGTCAGCGCCAGCAAGACGCTGAAGGACGAGACGCCCTCGCTCCGGGCGAGCGCGCGGATGGTGTCCGAGTGCTCCGCCGACAGCGACACCGTCACCGCGCGCATGTTGTCGTTGAGCGCGGGCGCGCGACGCGGGAAGTCGAGCGGAAGGTCCAGCAGCGGCGGTGCATGCGCCAACGCCTGCTTCCACGACGCGAGGCCCTCCTCGAGCCTGCGCAGTTGCTCGGGCTGTCGCTGCCAGACGGCGTAGTCGGTGTACTGGAGCGCCAGCGGGGGCAGTCGCGCGGGGCCTCCGTCCACCGCCGAGTTCCAGGCCGTCGCCAGCTCCTCCGCGAAGGTGGCCAGACCGACGCCATCATTCACGGTGTGGCTGAAGGCGAGGACGAGCGCATGGCGCGTCCCGTGCTCATCCAGCTTCAGCAGCTCGAAGCGATACAGCGGGCCCTGCGCGAGGTCGAAGTGCTCGCGGTCCAGCCGCACCACGGCGTCGCGAGCGACCTCGAGCGCATGTGTCGTGGACAGGCGGGACAGGTCCACGCGCGTGAGCACCGAGGCGCGCGGCGGAGGATGGACGCGGACCCGGAGCGCGTCACCCTGTTGGAAGAACGTGGTGCGCAGCGTCTCGTTGCGCTCCACCACGGCGGCCAGGGACTCCTCCAAGCGCTCCGCGTCCAGCGCGCCCTCGAGCAGCAAGCCGAGCGTGAGGACATACGGCGGCGCCTGGGGGAGCTGCAGCGCGTACCAGAGTCGTTCCTGGACGAGGGAGGGCGGCAACACCTCCGGCCGGGCGACGACGATGGGAACGTCATGCACCGCGCGAGGCGCCGCGTCGATGAACGCCGCCACCGAGGCGATGGTGGGGTTCGCGAAGAACACCGTCAGGGGCAGCTCGACACCGAAATCCTGACGCAGCCGCGCCACGAGCCGGGTGGCCGAGAGGGAGTGGCCGCCATGCTCGAAGAAGTTCGCCTGACGGGAGAGTTGCTCCAGTCCCAGCGCGGCCTGGAACAGGGTCGCCACCCGCGCTTCCGTGGTGCTGTGGGGTGCGTCGTCACCGAGCGAGGGCTGCTCCAGTCGGGGCAGCTCCTGGCGCGACAACGCCTTGCGGTCCACCTTGCGCGACGACGTGAGCGGCAGCGCGTCGAGGAGCACGAAGGCGGAGGGGACCAGGTGCTCGGGCAAACGCTGACGCAGCCATGCGCGCACCGAGTCGACGGTGAGAACCTCGGGATGGGTGGGGACCAGGAACGCCACCAGCCGCGTGCCGCCGTCCACATCGTCGCGAGGCACCACGGCGACTTCTCGCACGTCCTCGTGACGGGTGAGCACGGCCTCGATTTCACCGGGCTCCACGCGGATGCCACGCACCTTGAGCTGCGTGTCCAGCCGACCCAGGTACTCGAGCTGCCCATCCGCGAGCCAGCGGACGCGGTCTCCGGTGCGGTAGAGCCGCTCGCCCGGCGTGGTCGCCAAGGGATGCGGGATGAAGCGCTCGGCCGTCAGCTCCGGGTGCTCCAGGTAGCCACGCGCGAGGCCCATGCCTCCGACGTACAGCTCACCGGGAACGCCGATGGGACTCGGCTCCAGGCGCTCATCGAGCACGTAGAGGTGGGTGTTGGGCCAGGGCGTTCCCACCGTGACGCGGGACACCTCCGTGGGCTCGCCGCCCGACGGACGTCCGAGTCCCGGGAAGGGAGTGACGGTGGCGGCCACCGTGACTTCGGTGGGGCCGTAGGAGTTGAGCAGCGCGCGGCCCGGGGCCCACCGGCGGACCAGCTCCGCGGACAGGGGCTCACCACCGGAGACGATGACCTGGAGCGACTGAAGTCCCTCGGGCTCGAGCAGGGTGAGGACCGTCGGCGTGAGCGCGCAGTCGGTGATGCGCTGCTCGCGCAGCAGCGTGCGCAGCGGCAGGTCGGGCAGCAGCCGCTCCTTGGGCGCCATCACCAGCGTGGCGCCGGAGAGCAGCGTGGAGAAGATCTCCCAGACCGAGCCATCGAAGGTCGACGAGGCGAACTGGAGGACCCGTCGGCCCGGCTGGAGCCCATGGGCCTCCATCGCCGCGAGGGCCGTGTTGAACAGGCCCTGGTGCGTCAGCAGCACGCCCTTGGGTTGGCCCGTGGAGCCCGAGGTGAAGATGACGTACGCGAGCTGCGCGCCTGTCGCGGATCCGGGCAGATCCTCCACCGGCTTGCGTGAAATCTCCGCGGCGTCGGTGTCGACATACGCGGTCATGATGGCGACGGAGGAGAACAGGTCGCCCAGTCCCTCCCGCGTCACCAGGACCCGCGCGCCGGCGTCGATGAGGAGCTGGGCGAGCCGCTCCGGAGGATGCGCGGGGTCCAGCGGCACGTAGGCCCCGCCGGCCTTCAGCACGGCGAGCATGGACACGATGAGCTCGGGGCCGCGCTCCAGGCAGAGGGCGACGCGCTCCTCGGGGCCCGCGCCGAGCTCGCGCAGGAAGTGGGCGAGCTGGGTGGAGCGGGTGTGCAGCTCCCGGTACGAGAGCGTCTGTCCCTCGAACGACAGGGCCTCCGCGTCGGGCGTGCGAGCGACCTGCGCGACGAAGCGGGAGACGACGGTGTCGTGGGCGTCGCGGGCGCGTGCGGAGGCGTTGAAGTCGACGAGCACCTGTCGATGCTCCGCCTCCGTGAGCAGGGACAGCCGGCGCACGGGCGTGGTGGGCGCGAGCAGCGCGGATTCGAGCAGGCGCACGTAGTGCGAGACCATCCGCTCCGCGCTCGCCGCCTCGAACAGCGCGGTGGGGTACTCGAGGTAGAAGCCGAACCGGTCTTTGTCCTCCTCGGCGGTGAGCATCACGTCGTAGAGGCTGGCGGCCGAGCCGAGCTGCACCGGACGTGCCTCCAGACCCGGGAAGGCATCCGACAGCGTGCGCGGGCTGGGGCTCAGCTCGAACATCGCCTGCACGAGCGGCGCGTGGGAGAGGCTGCGCTCCACCTGGAGGGCCTCGACCACCCGCTCGAAGGGGACCTCCTGGTGCGCGAACGCCTCCAGCGCCGTGGTCCGTGCCTGACCCAGGAGTGATGCGAAGGACGCCTCGGGGTCGACCTGGGTGCGCAGCGCGACGGTGTTGATGAACAGGCCGACCAGGGGTTCCAGGGACGGATGGACCCGCCCCGACACCGGCGTGCCGACGCTCAGGTCCGACTGCCCCGTGTATCGATGGAGCAGCGCGGTGAAGGCCGCGTACAGCGCGATGAACGGCGTGACCTGGTGCTCGCGGCACAGCTCCCGCAGCGCTTCGATGAGGTGCACCGGCAACGGATGGTGCCGCGTGAAGGCGCCCGCGTGCCCTCGCCCCGGGTGCCGAGGCACGTCCGTGGGCAGCTCCAGCACGGTGGGCGCGCCGTCCAGCTTGCGGCGCCAGTACTCCAGGTGGACGTCCTGTCGCGCGAGCAGGGCGGGCGTGCGCTGCCATGCGGCGACGTCCGCGAAGTCGAGCGTGAGAGGCGCGGCCGTCGGCGCGCGGTTCTCGCGGCAGGCCGCGTAGGACTCCGCCAGCTCTCGCAGGAAGATGTCCATCGACAGGCCGTCCACCACGATGTGGTGGAACACCAGCAGCAGGACATGGTGCTCCGGCGCGAGGAGGAACAGGTGGAAGCGGTAGAGCGGCCCCGTGTCCAGACGGAAGGGGCGCTCCGACTCCTCCGTCAGCCGCCGGGTCAACACGTCCCGGCTCGCGGCTTCGGTCGAGAGGTCCTCGCGGTCGAGCACGCGCATCGGCACGGGCTCGAGTCCCAGCCGCGGGCCACCTTCGGCGGGCGTGAAGATGGCGCGCAGCGCGGTGTGTCGCTCCAGCAGGAACAACAACGCGGACTCCAGCGCCTCGACGTCCAACGGACCGCGCAGCTCCGTGGCCTCCGGAACCGCGAGCGACGCGGAGTCGGGCTGGAGCTGCTGGAGGAACCACATGCGCTCCTGCGAGAACGACGGCGCGGCGGCCGTGTCATCGCCCCGAGGCTCGGGGGCGGGGAGCGGAGCGGACGGGCCAGGCGCCTGCTCCGAGAGCACTCGCGCGATGCCCGCCACGGTGGGAGACAGGAAGAGGGCCTTGAGTGACAGCTCCTGGCCCAGGGCCCTTCGGATTCGCGACACCAGCCGCGTGGCGCTCAGGGAGTGACCGCCCATCGCGAAGAAGTCCGCGTCGCGCGAGACCTTCTCCACGCCGAGGACCTGGCAGAAGAAGCTCGCGAGCAATTGCTCCAGGGGATCGCGCGGTGCCTCTTCGGTGTCGTGTGAGGCCTCGACCTCCGGGAGTGGCAGCCGGAGGAGCGCTCCGCGGTCGGTCTTCCCCGAGGGCGTCAGGGGCAGCGCATCCAGCACGATGAGCGCCGAGGGCACCATGGCCTCGGGGAGCACTGCCTTGAGGGCCGTGCGCGCGGTGGCGGCCTCCTCCGCGCGTCCCTCGCGGGCGACCACGTAGGCGATGAGGCGCACGTCGTTGCGTGACGTCGCCCGGGCCAAGACGACGGCATCTCGCACGGAGGGCAGTCGCCGCAGGGCGAGTTCGATCTCCTCCAGCTCGATGCGCTGACCGCGGACCTTCACCTGGAAGTCGGTGCGGCCCAGGTACTCGAGCGTGCCGTCACCGCGCCAGCGCGCCAGGTCGCCGGTGCGATAGAGGCTGGCGCCGGGTGTGTCGCTGAAGGCGTCGGGGATGAAGCGCTCGGCGGTGAGCTCGGGACGACGCCAGTAGCCGCGCCCCACCTGGACGCCGCCGATGTGGAGCTCACCCTGCACCCCCACGGGCACGGGATGCCCCGCGGTGTCGAGGACGAGCAGGTGTGTGTTCGCCACCGGGTGACCGATGGGCACGCTCGTGCGCGCGTCGCCCCGAGGGCAGTGCCAATGCGTCACCTCCACCGCGGCCTCGGTGGGGCCGTAGAGGTTGTGGACCTCCGCCGCCGGCAATCGCTCGTGCGCGCGCCGGACGAGCTCCACCGAGAGCGCCTCGCCGCTGCACACCAAACGGCGCAGGTCCGTGAGGGGCTCCCACGGCTCCTCCAGGAAGGCGCCGAGCATGGAGGGGACGAAGTGCGCGAGGGTGATGCGCTCTTCGGCCAGGAGCTTCGCGAGGTACGCGGGCTCGCGGTGTCCCCCCGGCCGCGCGAGCACCAGTCGCGCGCCCACGGTGAGCGGCCAGAACAGCTCCCAGACGGAGACGTCGAAGCTGGTCGGCGTCTTCTGCAGCACGCTCTCGCCCGGAGCCAGCGCGTGGACCTCGTGCATCCACGACAGGCGATTGGCGATGGCCCGGTGCGAGTTCATCGCGCCCTTGGGACGGCCCGTGCTGCCGGACGTGAAGATGACGTACGCGAGCGAGTCCGGGTGGGGCCGGCTCGCGACACGGGTGCCCGGGAGGCTCGCGAGCTTCGTGGCCTCCGTGTCGAGGAGGACCGTGTGCCCCACGTGCGGCGGCAGCCTGCTGGCCAGGTCCTGGAGGGTGATGACGACGGGCGCGCCGCCGTCCTCGAGCATTCCGGCCAGCCGCTCGCGAGGCAGCTCCGGGTCGAGGGGCAGATAGGCCGCGCCCGACTTGAGGATGCCGAGCAGGGTGACGACCAGCTCCAGCGAGCGCTCCAGGAACACGCCGACGAGGACCTCGGGCCCCACGCCGAGTGACTGGAGATGCCGCGCGAGCTGGTTGGACCGTGTCTCCAGCTCGCCGTAGGTGAGGTGCTGTCCCTCGAAGGTCAGCGCGCGCAGCTCGGGCGTTCGCTCGGTCTGGGACTCGATGAGCGAGACGAGCGTCGCAGCTTCATCGACCGCGCACTGCGTGTCGTTGAAGTCGCGGAGCACCTGCTGGCGCTCGGCTGCGTCGAGGAGCGAGAGGTGCGCGACCTGTCGGCTCGGAGCCCCGAGTGCGTCTTCGAGGAGCCGGACGTAGTGCGAGAGCAGGCGCTCGACGGTGGGGGCTTCGAAGAGGTCGGTGCTGTACTGGAAGGACAGCTCGTGGCCCCGAGGACTCTCGGAGACGGTGAGGGCCAGCTCGGACAGGGTGTTCTTGCCGTCGACGACGATGGGACGCGTCTCGAGCCCGGGGAAGGTCTCGGCGAGCGTGTTCTCCGCGCGGTCCCAGAAGAAGCCCACCTGGAACAGCGGGGCGTGCGCGAGGCTGCGCTCGACCTGGAGGGCCTCGACGACTCGCTCGAAGGGCGCATCCTGATGCGTGAAGGCCTCGAGCGCCGTGGACCGTGTGCTCGCGAGCAGCTCGGCGAAGGTGGTCCCCGGGTTGAAGCGGGTGCGGAGGACGACCGTGTTGGTGAAGAGGCCAACGACGTCTTCCATCGCGGGATGTGGACGACCGGAGACCGGAGTGCCCACGGACACGTCGTCCTGCCCCGAGTGTCGATGCAGCAGCGCCGCGAGCGCCGCGCTCAGCACCATGAAGGGCGTGACCTGGTGTTCCCGGCAGACCCGGGTGAGTGCCTGTTCCAGTTCGGGGGACAGTCGATGGAAGCGGCTCAGCGCGCCCGCGTCACCGAGGATGGAGGGGCGGGGCTTGTCGGTGGGCAGCGACAGGGACGCGGGCGCACCGGCGAGCTGGCGCTTCCAGTACTCGACGTGGGTGGCCTCGCGCGCTCGGACCGGAGCGGAGCGTTGCCACGCGGCGACGTCGGCGTAGGTGAGCGGGGCCTTGGGCAGCGAGGGCGTCTGGTGCTGATGCAGGGACGCGTAGGCCTGGGACAGCTCGCTCAACAGGAGGTCGATGCTCAGGCCATCGACCACCACGTGGTGCAGCACGAGCAGGAGGACATGGTGCTCGGGAGCGAGGCGGAACAGGTGGAAGCGATAGAGCGGGCCCTGCTCCAGTGACAGGACGCGAGTGCTCTCCTCGCGCAACCGGTGGTGCAGCGCGGGGCTGTCCGCATCCGTCGCGGAGAGCTCCTCGACCTGGAGCACCTCCACGGGAAGCGGGTTGTGTCGTGGAACCGGCCGACCGTCCTCCGCGATGAACGTCGTCCTCAGGACCGGGTGACGATCGAGCAGCAACCGCAGTGCGCCATCGAGTGCCGGGACGTCCAGTGCGCCGCGAAGCTCCACGGCCTCGGGGATGTTGTAGGCGCGCAGCTCGGGTTGGAGCTGATGGAGGAACCAGAGGCGCTCCTGGGCGAAGGAGGCCTGAGGAGGGAGGGAGGAAGGAGCGGGAGAGGGGAGGGGAAGCGCGTCGTGGTGCTGGGAGAGGACGAGCGCGAGTCCTGCGACGGAGGGGGAGGAGAAGAGGGCGGCGAGAGGAAGCTCGACGCCGAAGGCGAGGCGGATGCGGGAGACGAGGCGTGTGGCGGAGAGGGAGTGGCCGCCGAGGGAGAAGAAGTCCGCGTCGCGAGGGACGTGAGAGAGGGAGAGGACGTCAGCGAAGAGCTGGGAGAGGAGTGCCTCGGCCTGGCCACGAGGGGAAGCGTCGGAGGAGGGGACTTCAGCGGTGGAGATGTCGAAGGAGGAGAGAGCCGTCCTGTCGACCTTGCCACTGGTGGTGAAGGGGAGAGAGGGGAGGGAGAGGAAGCGAGAGGGGACGAGGGCTTCAGGGAGGGAGGAAGCCAGCGCATCGCGGAGAGAAGCCAGCGGAGGCGCGCCGTCGTCGAGGACGAGGAAGGCGACGAGGAAGGTGTCGCGAGAAGGGCGGAAGGGAAGGACGGCGGCCTGCCGGACGCCGGAGAGGCGAAGGAGCGCGGCTTCGATTTCTTCGACTTCGACGCGGACGCCGCGGAGTTTGAGCTGGAAGTCGGAGCGGCCGAGGAAGGAGAGGGAGCCGTCGTCATTCCAGCGGGCCCTGTCGCCGGTGTCGTAGAGGCGAGAGCCGGGCGA